>NZ_JBJDRK010000038.1:0-51947 GCF_044987405.1 Microbacterium sp. ZW T2_14
TCCCCGGCGTCTCGTCTTCCGGCTCCTGCCCGACGCCCCCGGGCGCGGCCACATCACGGTGACCTTCACCCAGCGGCCCGTGGTCACGCCGCTCGCCGTCCTGGCACTGAGCACACCGATCGACCCGGACGACGGCGACGACGCGGGCCGCCCCGCCGGCGACACGCGGCTGGTCGCGGCATCCGTCTCCGCACCGCCGCGCAGCATCGCGGATCTCCCCACGCTCGTGATCGACGAGTCGATCTCGCGCGGCCGCTCCGAGCTGTTCATCACGGCGAAGATCGGCAGAGCCGTCGTCACCCACTCGGTGCGCCTCGACGACAAGAGGGCGTATGTCGAGGGCATCTACGCCGACCTCGCCGCGATCAGATCGGCGTATCGGCAGACCGTGCAGGATGATCCCGACGAGGCCGAGGAGGCGGCCGACACGGTCCGCCGCGACGTGCGCACCCTCGGCGCCCGGATCGCGCAGGATCTGCTGGGCGATGACGTCAACGCCCTGCTGTGGCGTCGACGCCGGAGGATCGCGCAGCTCGTGCTGCAGACGTCCGGGGAGCTCGACATCCCCTGGGAGATCGTGCACCTCGTCCCCGCGCCCCGGCAGCGGCCCGACGCGGAGCGCTACTTCCTCGGCGATCTCGGGCTGACGCGGTGGATGTACGGGACGACGCATCCCACCGTCCTCCCCGTCGACACCGGCCGGGTCGTGGCGGTGGCTCCGGAGTACGTCGATCACAACCTGACCCTGCCGCGCGCTCGGGAAGAGATCCAGACGCTCGGCGACCTGCTGACGCTCACCCCGCGCTCCGCCGCGGACCCGGCCGCGTTCCGCCAGGCGATCGCGGACGGCTTCGACTTGCTCCACTTCGCGGGGCACGGCCGTTGGCGGGATGCCGCCCCGAGCGGCCAGGAGATCGCATTCGCCGCGTTCTCGGCGGACCACGACGACGGCACCGCGTCGTACACCGACTCCGACGCGCGGCGCGACCTGCCCGAACTCGACGAGCCGCAGGCCGCGGCATCCGCACCGTTCGTGTTCCTCAGCGCGTGCGACGTCGGCCGGCTCCGATCGGGGGCAACGGGACTCGGCGGATTCGCCGAGGTGTTCCTCCGTGGCGGAGCAGGAGTGTTCATCGGGTGCTCGTGGGCCGTTCGTGACGACGTGACCGCGTTGTTCGTCCGCACCTTCTACACGCAGACGCTCGGCAAGGGCGCGACCGTCGGCGAAGCGGTGCTCGCTGCGCGGCGGGCTGCCCGGGCGTCCGGCGACCTCACCTCACTCGCCTTCACGGTCTTCGCCGACCCGCGCGCGAAGCTCGTCCCCACCGTCCGCGCCGGCGGCGCCGACCACTGACTCCATCCATCACCAGCAGACAGGACGTGACATCATGCCCGACACCACCGCGACCGCCCGTGGCGCGACGCTCAGCGCGGCGCAGCTCACGGCGCTGCGCAAGCACGTCGTCCACACCGAGGACGGACGCCTCGCCACGGCGGCGAGCGCCCGGCCGCGCACCGTCGACGACTTCAAGACCACCGCCGACGACGTCAAGCGCATGGTCGACGTCGACCTCGCCGCCTTCGTCGACCAGCTCGCGAAGAAGACGCCGGCCGGGGAGTCGACCCCGCCTGTTCCGGTGTTCATCTGGGCGCACGGCGGGCTGACCGACAAGGCCGCGGGGCTGCAGACGGCAGAGCGCCAGGTCGGGTGGTGGAAGAAGAACGGCGTCTACCCGATCCACCTGGTCTGGGAGAGCGGGTTCAAGACCACTCTCGAGGACGTCGTCCGCGGCAAGGCGGGCAAGCGCGGGTTCACCGACCTCACCGATCTCGCGGTGGAAGCGGCGGCCCGCCTGCTCGGCGGGCGGAAGTTCTGGGACGACATGAAGGTCGACTCCGCCGGCGCCTGCCTGCCGAGCGTCGACGGCGGCGATGCCGGCGGCGCCTACGTGCTCGCCGCGGCGCTCCGGGAGTACATGGCGGCCAACGCCGGTGCCATCGAACTGCACATCGCGGGGCACAGCGCCGGGTCGATCTACCACTCGCACTTCGTGCCGCGGCTGTTCGAGGGCGACGACAAGGTCGACAGTGTGAAGAGCGTGACCTTCCTCGCGCCGGCGGTGCGCGTCGACACCTTCGAGGCGACGCTGCTGCCGCTCGCCGAGACCGGCAAGATCGAGAACCTGTCGATCTTCACGATGAACGAGAACCAGGAGAAGCGCGACAACACGGCCGGGGTCTATCGCAAGTCGCTGCTGTATCTGGTCTCGCGGTCGTTCGAGGCGGAGAAGGATGCCGAGATCCTCGGTCTCGAGGAGCATCTGCGCCGCTCCGGACGGACGATGGCGTACCTCGGCGACGCCTCCGAGCGCCTCGTCCTCGGTCCGGTCGCCCGCGGCCGTCGCAGCAGCACACAGGCCACCTCGCACGGCGACTTCGACAACGACGAGGAGACGATGATGAGTCTCGCGCGGCGGGTCGTCGGCGTGCCCGACAGCGGCGAGGCCGACCACGTCGCCGTCTTCCCGAGCCGTGCGCGCGACATCAGCGAGTTCACGCCCGCGCCGCGGCCCGAGCCGACCGGCGCCCGCGGTGCGGCCCCGCGCAAGCTCGCGCTGTGCATCGGCATCGACGCCTACCCGAAGGACCCGCTGAGCGGCTGCGTGGCGGACGCCAAGGCCTGGGCCGAGGCACTCGGCAGCGCCGGCTTCACGGTGGAGTCGATCCACAACGCGGACGCCACCCGCGACGCGATCCTGCGCGCGATGCTCGACAAGGTGTCGTCGGCACGAGACGGCGACATCGTCGCGATCCAGTTCTCGGGGCACGGCACGTTCGTTCCCGACCTCGACGGCGACGAGACCGACGCCTTCGGGCCGAAGGACGAGGCCCTCTGCCCCGTCGACTTCCGAGACGGGCAGCTCATCGTCGATGACGACCTCGGCGCCGTCTGGGACGCGATCCCCGAGGGCGTCTCGGTCACGCTGTTCTTCGACTCCTGCCATTCCGGCTCGGTGAACCGGGAGATCACACCAGCCGAGTTCGAGTCGCGGAAGATCCCCGCCGGGGCGACCCCGCGCATGACGGTGCTCGACGCCGACGAGGAGGCGGCGTTCCGCCGGGAGCGTGCGGCGTCGCCGACGGACGCCTTCCGTTCGGCCGCGTGGAAGCGGGTCGTCGAGGTCGAGACCGATCGCGCCGCGGTGCCCCGGGTGCAGCGGGCGGACGGCCGGGAGGTGCTGATCAGCGCGTGCCAGCCCGACCAGGTGGCCCTCGAGACCAACGGGCACGGCGTGTTCACGTCGGCTGCCCTCCGGGTGTTCGCGCAGACGCCCGCGCTGAGCAACAGCGAGTTCGTCCGCACGGTCATCGACATCCTCGACGACACCTACGAGCAGCGGCCGCTGTTGTCGGCGGCAGGCGACCTGAACGCCCGAGGACTGCTGTCCTCGGTGCGCGACGGGCTTCCGGCCGCGGCATCCGCCGCCATCGAGACGAACGGACACCGCGCACCCGCCGAGCTGCGCACCGCCGCCATCGTGGCGATCCTCCGGGCGACGGCCGACCTGCTCGAGGCCGGCGGCAAGTGAGCCCCGTGCTCCCGCGGTCGGCGGCGCCGGCCGCGGGAGCCGTCACGCCGACGAGCGGGCGTGCCGGAACCGGATGCGGGTTCCCGGCCGGGCCTGCGCGATGAGGTCGAGCGCGGCATCCGCCACCACGGCGATCACGGGGTAGCCGCCTGTCACCGGCCCGTCGGCGAGGAGGATGGTCGGCCGGCCGCTGGGCGGGACCTGCAGGGCCCCCGGGGCCATGCCCTCGCTCGGCAGCTCGCCCGTGCGCACACGGGCCAGCTCGGGGCCGTCGAGGCGCGCGCCGACGCGGTCGGCGTGGTTCGAGACGGTCCACACGGCGTCGTACAGCGTCGACAGCGCGTCCGGGGCGAACCAGTCGGCGCGCGGGCCCGGTGCCAGTTCGAGCTCGAGCTCGTCGTCATGCGGTGCGCCCCACGCGGCGGGGGGTGCCACCGGGATGGGCACGCGTGCGTCGTCGCGGATCCCGACGACGTCACCGGCGCCGAGCGCCGCAGGTCCGAGCCCCGCGAGCAGATCGGTCGCACGAGAGCCGAGCACCGGACGCGCGTCGAGCCCGCCGCGCACCGCCACGTACGCCCGCGCGCCGTGCGAGAACCATTCCAGGTGCAGCTCGGAGCCCTCCGGCCACCGATGCGCCTCGTAGGGGTCGACCTCCCGCCCTCCGATGCGGACGACGCCCCACGCGCCCGTCACCGCCACCCACAGATCGGCCTCGGCCACGGCGCGCAGCCCGCCCATCGTGACCTCGATCGCGGCCGCTCCCTCGGCGTTGCCGAGCAGGCGGTTCGCGGTGCGGAGGGCCGTGCGATCGAGCGCTCCCGAGACGGCGACGCCGACGGATGCCGCGCCCTCGCGGCCGAGATCCTGGACCGTTGCCAGGAGGCCGGGTTCGACGATGCGGATGCTGCTACCGCCGAGGACCGGCCGATCCGCCGCCGAACGTGCGTACTGCGCCGCGGCACCTGTTCCGGGCGACTCGCCGGGAACGGCGGCACCGGCTGCGGTCACCGCACGGAACCGGACCCGCGTTCCCGGTGCGAGGAGCGCGGGGGACGCGGCATCCGGATCGAACAGTGCCGCGCTCGTCGTGCCGATGAGCCGCCAGCCGCCCGGGGTGTCGCGCGGGTAGGCGCCGGAGAATGCGCCGGCGAGCCCCACCGCCCCGGCCGGCACACGGGTGCGGGGCGAGGCCAGCCGCGGCACGTCGTACGGCCAGTCCTCGCTCACGAGGTAGCCGAAGCCCGGCGCGAAGCCCGTGAACGCGACACGCCACCCGGCCGCAACGTGACGACGCACCAGCTCGTCGACGCTCGTGCCGAGCAGGTCGGCGGTCTCGGCGAGATCGGCCCCGTCGTAGACGATGTCGAGCTCGACCAGCGGGCCCGTGGCATCGGCGTCGGGTTCGGCGTCCGTCGCCGCCGCGAGCGCCCAGGCGCGCGCGGCGGTCAGGGGGAGTCGCCCCGGATCGACGCGGACCAGCACCGTTCGGGCTGCCGGAACGAGGTCGACGACGCCCTCCGGCCGGGTGGCGGCGAGCGCCGCGTGCAGCGGCAGCACCTCGTCGAGCGCCTCGACCTCGAGGAGGAACGCCCGCTCCCCCATCGGCCGCACCCGCGGAATCAGCACGGCGACCCCACCGCCGGGCCGGCCGTGATCCGCTCGTATTCGGTGATCCGCCCGGTGTCGGCCGTTCTCGCGGCATCCGTCCGATTTCCGGTAGATCCACGGCGAGCGAGCGGATGCCGCACCTCGGCGATCCGCCGAACGTCGGACTTTCCGGCGCGAAGCGTCCGAGCGCGGGCAGATCTCCGAGTCCGAACCGTCACCACGGCGCCCGCACCTCCACGCCCGCCTCGTCCAGCGCGGCCCGCACGGCGCGTGCCATGGCCACGGCGGCCGGCGAGTCGCCGTGCACGCACAGTGACGCGGCCGCGCCGTCGAGCAGCGTCCCGTCGATCGCCTCGACCACCCCCTCGCGCGCGAGCCGCACCGCCCGCGCGGCGACCTGCGCCGGGTCATCGAGCAACGCCCCCTGCTGCCCCCGCGGCACCAGCGAGCCATCGGGAAGATAGCCGCGGTCGAGGAAGGCCTCGTGCACGAAGGGAAGACCCACGGATGCCGCGGCCGCCGCGACCTCGCCGGGCAGCCCCAGCACGGGCAGCGGCCGGCCGAGCTGCTCGGAGAATCCGGCGACGGCGCGGGCGACGGCATCCGCCTGCTCCCGGTCGTCGATGACGGCGTGGTAGAGCGCGCCGTGCGGCTTGACGTAGCGGAGGTCGGCGCCCGCGAGGTGCAGGCGCTCGAGCTGCTCGCCGACCGTCGCGGCGAGGTCGGCGGCGCTCATCACGACCGGCACGCGGCCGAAGTTCGCCGGATCGGGGTACGCGGGGTGCGCGCCCACCGCCACCCCGAACCGCTCCGCGCGCGCGACCGACGCCCGCATCGACGTGGCATCGCCCGCATGCCCGCCGCACGCGATGCTCGCGCTCGAGATGACCGCGAACATCGCCTCGTCGTCGGCCGTCGGCACGCCGCCCACCGTCTCGCCGAGGTCTGCGTTGAGGTCGATCGCCGTCACGGATCCCACGGTACGCCCGCCCGGCCCGCGCCCCCTCGCTCGTCCCGCACGTTCCGGCGAGGCGGGATCCCCTTCCCCACCAGTGTTCGTCCGTCGTATATGTACGCGAAACGGCAGGATCCGCGTACATATACGACGGACGAGCGCGGGGTGTGGGTTACGGATGCGTAAAGGCTGGGCGCCACCCGTGCACGACGGGCATGCGGCGGGGCAGGATGGAGCCCATGGCCCGAACCCATGAACGTCTCGCGGCCGGGGCGCCGCTGCTCCAGGTGCGCGACATCGCCGTCGAGTTCCAGACCATCGACGGCCCCGTGCACGCCGTCGAGGGCGTCGACCTCGACCTCGCCGCCGGTGAGACGCTCGCCATCGTCGGCGAATCGGGCTCGGGCAAGTCCACCACCGCGATGGCGATCATCGGCCTGCTGCCGGGCAACGGCAAGGTCACCCAGGGCAGCATCCTCTTCGAGGGGGAGAACCTCGTGGGCGCGCCCGAGAGCGTGCTGCGCACGATCCGCGGTCGCTCCATCGGCCTGGTGCCGCAGGACCCGATGTCGAACCTCAACCCGGTCGCCCGGATCGGCAGCCAGATCGCCGAGACGCTGCTCGCACACGGGCTCGCGACCCGGAGGGACGTCGACCGCAAGGTCGTCGAGACCCTCGCTGCGGCAGGGCTGCCCGATGCGGCCGACCGGGCCCGGCAGTACCCGCACGAGTTCTCAGGCGGCATGCGTCAGCGCGCGCTCATCGCCATCGGTCTCGCCTGCGACCCCAAGCTGCTCATCGCCGACGAGCCGACGAGCGCGCTCGATGTGACGGTGCAGAAGACCATCCTCGACCAGCTCGAGCGCATGACGAGCGAACGCGGCACCGCCGTGATGCTCATCACGCACGATCTCGGCCTCGCCGCCGAACGCGCGTCGCGCGTCGTGGTCATGAACCGCGGACGCATCGTCGAGCAGGGTCCGGCGCGGCAGATCCTCGAGGATCCGCAGCATCCGTACACCCAGGCGCTGGTGAAGGCGGCGCCGTCGGTCGCGGCGGTGCGCCTGCGTCCCGAGGTGTTCCGCACCGCGCCGTCCGAGGCGCCGCAGCCCGACATCGCGCCGGCCCCGCAGGCGTCGACGACGGAGGCGGGAGCGGATGCCGCAGCCCTCCGTCCTGCGGCGGACGCCGGCGCCGAGCCGACCGAGCTCCAGCCCGCGGCGCGCGTCGCCGAGCGGCCGGCAGCCGGGTCCGAGCCCACCGACCACGAAGGCCCGGCTCGCGACTACATCGTCGAGGCGGAGGGGCTGACCAAGGTCTACAAGGTGCGCGGCAGCAAGGAGGACTTCGCGGCCGTGCAGGACGTGTCGTTCGTGATCCCGCGCGGCGAGACTGTCGCGATCGTGGGCGAGTCCGGCTCCGGCAAGACCACGACGGCGCGGATGATGCTGAAGGTCGTCGAGCCGACCGCCGGCACCATCCGCTTCGACGGGCAGGACGTCGCGTCCCTCAAGGGCGCCGACCTCAAGCGATTCCGCCAGCGGGTGCAGCCGATCTTCCAGGACCCGTACTCGTCGCTGAACCCGATGTTCTCGATCGAGCGCATCATCTCCGAGCCCCTCGACTTCTACAAGCGCGGCTCGTCCAAGGAGCGCGCGGCGCGCGTGCGGCAGCTGCTCGACGACGTGGCGCTGCCCGAGTCGATGCTGCGGCGGTATCCGTCCGAGCTGTCGGGCGGGCAGCGCCAGCGCGTGGCGATCGCGCGCGCCCTCGCACTCTCGCCCGACCTCATCGTGTGCGACGAGCCGGTGTCTGCGCTCGACGTGCTGGTGCAGGATCAGGTGCTCACGCTCCTGCGCGACCTGCAGCGCGAGTACGGCCTGAGCTACCTCTTCATCTCGCACGACCTCGCCGTGGTGCGCCTCATCAGCGACTACGTCTGCGTCATGAAGGACGGGCAGCTGGTGGAGGCGGCATCCTCCGAGGAGATCTTCACCAACCCGCGCGACCCCTACACGCGGCGCCTGCTGGCGTCGATCCCCGGCAACGAGCTGGACATCGCCGTCTGACCGGTCGCCGCCCCGCGAGAGTGCTTCTGACGGACGAGGGGTAGGCAAGCTCCCTAGCTCTCGTCCACCAGATGCACTCTCGCGGGAGAGAACTGGCGCCGCGGGAGGGACGCCGCGGGACGGATGCCGCGGGACGGATGCCGCGGGACGGCGCTTCGGAAGGGGTCAGCGCGCCCGAGTGCGGGGGTCCATCGCCTCGCGGAGCGCCTCGCCGAGCAGCGTGAAGCCCAGCGCGGTCACGGTGATGCAGATGCCCGGCAGGATCGCGATCCAGGGGTTGACGGCCAGCTCGAGCTGCGCATACGTGAGCATGCGGCCCCACTCGGCGGTCTGCGGGACGCCGCCGCCCAGGCCGAGGTACGACAGGCCGGCGGCCTCGATGACGGCCGTCGCGAGCGACAGCGTCGCCTGCACGATGACCGGGCCCACCGCGTTGGGCAGCACGTGGCTCATCGTGATCCGTCCGCGACCCAGGCCGAGCGTCGCCGCCGACAGCACATAATCGCTGGAGCGCTGCTGCAGCATCGACGCCCGCAGCAGGCGCGCGAAGATGGGGACCTGCGCGGCACCGATGGCGATCATGATCGCGACCGGGGTCTGCCCCATGAGCGCCGCGATCGAGACCGCGAGCAGCAGCGACGGCACCGACAGCAGGATGTCGACGAAGCGCATGATGAGCGTGTCGACCCAGCCGCCGAACGTGGCGGCGATCAGGCCGAGGATCATGCCGCCGATCAGACCCACCAGCGTCGACACGATGCCGATCACCAGCGAGGCGCGCGCGCCCCAGATGAGCTTGGAGAGCATGTCGCCGCCGAAGCGGTCGAGTCCCAGCGGGAAGCCCTCGACCTCACCGGGCCCGGGGATGTGGCCGGGGGTGATGTACTGCTGACCCGGAAGCTCCTCGGGCCCGTACGGAGCCAGCCACGGGGCGAAGATCGCGACGAGCACGAAGATCCCGATGATGACGCCGCCGACCCACGCGCTCGGGTTGCGGCGCAGCCGCCGGAACACGTCGCGCCAGAATCCGCCGCCACGGGTCTTCGCGGCGAGCAGCTCCTTGTCGTCGACCGCCGTGTCGTCGACGGGTCCGCCGCTCGGGGCGGGGGGAAGCATCGCGGACGTCATGCCGCACCTCCGAAGGGTTCTCCGATGAGCCGAGTGCGCGTCATCACTGCACCCGCACTCTCGGGTCGATGAAGCTGTACGAGACGTCCACCGCGAGGTTGATGAGCGCGTAGATGACGGCGATGAAGAGAATGAACCCCTGCAGCACCGGGTAGTCGCGCGTGAAGATCGCGCGCGACAGGAACGATCCGATGCCGGGGTAGGCGAACACCGACTCGGTGAGGATCGCGCCCGACAGCAGCAGGCCGAACTGCAGGCCGATCGTGGTCACGACCGGCAGCAGCGAGTTGCGCAGGATGAACCGGCCCCGGATGGTGCCCCGCGAGATGCCCTTCGCCATGCCGGTCCGGACGTAGTCCGAGTTCTGCACCTCGAGCACCGAGGCGCGGGTGATGCGCGTGATGATCGCGAGCGGGATCGTCGCCAGCGCGATGCCGGGCAGGATCAGATGCAGGAACGCGTCCCACGCGGCATCCCACTCCCCGGTGATGATGCCGTCGAAGACGTAGAAGTTCGTGTAGTGGGTGGCGTCCAGCCGCGGGTCCTGGCGGCCGTCCGACGGGAGCCAGCCCAGCTGCACCGCGAACACCCACTTGAGGATCACGCCGAGGAAGAAGACCGGGATCGTGATGCCGATGAGGCTCGCGAAGACGGCGAAGTGATCGGCCGGCTTGCCCTGCCTCCGCGCGGCCCAGTATCCGATCGTGATGCCGACGCCCACGGCGAGGACGATCGCGAACATGGTCAGCTCGAGCGTCGCGGGGAAGCGCCGGAGGAACTCCTCGGTCACGGGCCGCTGGGTCTGGATCGACACGCCGAAGTTGCCCTGGAGCAGCTGGCCGAGCCAGGTGAAGTACTGGGCGATCAGCGGCTCGTTGAAGCCGTACAGCTCGTTGATCTCGGCGACCCGCTCGGGTGTCGCGCGTTCGCCCAGGAGGGCGACGGCGGGTCCGCCCGGGAGGGCGCGGACCCAGAAGAACAACAGGAGGGTCAGCCCGAACAGGGTCGGGATGAGCAGGAGAAGACGCCTGCCGATGGTGCGTAGCACGTGGAGATCTCCGGGGACGGCGACCGGCGGTCGCGGGCGAGGGGACGGAGGGAACCGGATGCCCCGCCCCGGCGGACGTCGCCGGGGCGGGGCATCCGATCACAGCGTCACTCGCTGAGTTCCACCATGTTGTACACCTCGTCCTGCACCGGGCTGGCCGGGTAGGACGTGACGCGCGCGTCGAACGCGAGCGTCGGCACCGGGTGCGCGAGAGGCACGCCCGGCAGGAACTCCATGATCTGCTCGTTGATCGCCGCGTAGGCGGTCTCCTGCTCCTCCTCGGTCGCGAGTCCGCGCGCCGCGGTGAGCGCGTCGAACAGCTCGGCGTTGTCGAAGCCCCACTCGTTGGTCGGCAGACCGAAGAACGTGCCCACGAAGTTGTCGGGGTCGTTGTAGTCGCCGGTCCAGCCGAGCAGGTGGATGCCGTGGTCCGTGCCGCCCTGGATCAGGTCGAGGTACTCGACCCACTCGTTCGTGACGGGGTTGAGGACGATGCCGACGGCCTCGAGCTGGCTCTGCAGGTTGGTGAAGATCTGCTCGGGGTTGGGCATGTACGGCCGCGAGATGTTCACGGGGTAGTTGAACGTGATCGTCAGCGGGTTCGCCTCCGTGTAGCCGGCCTCGGCCAGGAGCGCCTTGGCGGCCTCCGGGTCGTAGTCGTACGTGGTGACGTCCTCGTTCCAGCCGATGACGGCCTCGGGCATGAACTGGCTCGCGGCCACGGTGCCCTCGGGGAGCACCTGCGTGATGAGCGCGTCCTTGTCGATCGCGAGCGCGATCGCCTGGCGCACCTTCGGGTCCGAGAGGCCGGGTGCGGCCTGGTTCATGCCGAGGTACAGCACGTTGAACGGGTCGCGGTTCACCAGTGTGAAGCCGGCGTCCTCGAGCGACTTCAGGTCGGCGGGAGCGACGAGGTCGTAGCCGTCGATGCTGCCGGCCTCGAGCGCCTGACGGCGGGCCGTCGTGTCGCCGATCACCCGGAAGATGACCTCCTCGACGACGCCCTGCTCGCCCCAGTAGTCGGGGTTCGCCTTGAGCACCGTCTGCTCGCCGGGCGAGATCGAGTCGAACACGAAGGGGCCGGTGCCGGTGGGGTGACCCTGGCCGTACTCGCTCTGGACGGGCGCCTCCTCGGTGCCGCCGATGTCGTCGGCCCCGTACTCCTCGAGCGCGGTCGGGCTCTGGATCGAGAACGAGGGCAGCGAGAGCGCGGGGATGAAGCCGGCGAACGGCTGCTTCAGCGTGATCGTCGCCTGCGTCTCGCTGTCGGCGGTGCAGCTGTCGTAGATCGAGTCGGCACCGAAGCCGCGCATGATGACGCCCCAGTAGTACGCCATGCTCTGCGAGGCGGCGACGCCGGTGAAGGCGTTCTGGCGGTCGAAGTTGAAGCAGACGGCCTCGGCATTGAAATCGGTGCCGTCATGGAACTTCACGCCCTCTTCGAGCGTGAAGACGTACGTGGTGTCGTCGGGCTGCTCCCAGCTCTTGGCGAGGAGCGGGGCCGGGTCGGCGGTGCCGGGCACGGTGCCGACGAGTCCCTCGAACATCTGGCGGGCGACGCGGAACGTCTCGCCGTCGCTCGCGAAGGCCGGGTCGAGGCTGGCCGGGTCGCCGGACGCGCCGAACACGAAGGTCGTGTCGACGTCACCGGATGCGTCGTCCCCGTCGCCGCCGTCGTCGCGCTGGCTCGCGCAGGCGGTGAGGACGATCGCCCCGACGGCGACCGCGGCGACGCCGGTGAGCCAGCGCCTTCTCGCAGTGTGGAGCATGTGCTGTGCACCTTCCAGATCGTGTGGGCCTCGCTGCACGTCATCGTGAAGCTCGGGTGCGCTCAGCCCTCAGCAGGGTGTGATGGGTCCGACGCTACCTGCGCACGGCCACACCGTCGGTTACACCTGTGTCTCGATTCTGTTTCGGCGCGTTCGGATGCCCCGCAGTGAGCGATCTGCGAGAGGACTCCCCTTCCTCGAGGGCAGAAGTGTCAACCGGGCCGGTCGCGGTCGCGTCCATCGCGCTCCGGGAGCGCCGGACGGGCCGCATCGCTGCGCACCCGTCGCGCATTGTCACCCAGCCCGACGAAGCGTGACAGGCGAGAGCGGACGAGGGCCGGGCTAACGTGGAGCCATGGCACGCGCGCGGGAGGAGACATCCGTTCCCTCCGCGCGCCTGTCGGACGGCACCCTCGCCCGGGTGGTGCCGTCGGCCTTCGGCGGCGGCTGGGAGCTCGACGTCGACGGCACCCCGCAGTCGCACGTCGACCTCGACGATCCGACGCACCTGCACTTCGAGTACGTGGCGCGCATGGGTGCCGTGATCGACCGTCTCCGGATGCCGGGGCAGCCGCTGACCGCGATCCACCTGGGCGCCGGCGCCCTGACGATTCCGCGGTACGTCGAGGCGACCCGGCCCGGCTCGCGGCAGCAGGTCGTCGAACTCGAGCCCGCCCTCTGGGACCTCGTGCGGGAGAACCTGCCGCTGCCGCGCGGCGCCTTGATCCGGGTGCGGATCGGAGACGCCCGCGAGGCGCTGGGGCGGCTCCCCGCCGGACTGGTGGGCGCCGCCGACCTCATCGTGTCGGACGTGTACTCGGGCGCGCAGACACCCGCGCACCTCACCACCGTCGAGTTCTTCACGGCGGCCGCCCGCTTCCTCTCCCCCGACGGCGTGCTGCTGGTGAACGTCGCCGACGGCGCCGGTCTCGCCTTCGCGCGCCGTGAGGTCGCGACAGTGCAGGCGGTGCTCGAGCACGTCATCGTGCTCGCCGAGGTGCAGACGCTCAAGGGCCGGCGATTCGGCAATCTCGTGATCGCCGCGTCCCCGGCGCCGCTGCCGACCGAGTGGCTGCCGCGGCTCATGGCGGCCGGTCCGCACCCCGCCAAGGTGGCAGACGGGCGCGAGCTCGAGGACTTCGCGCGCGGCGCCCGGGTCGCCACCGACGCCGATGCGACACCGTCGCCCAAGCCCTCGGCATCCGTCTTCAGCCGCTGACCGTCACGACTCGGCGTGGCACGTCCGCGAGCATCCGGGCGGCAGGCACACTGGTAAGGCCATCCGCGCGGCGAAGGGAGTCAGACGTGAGCTACATCAGCGGGTACGATCCCGATACTCTCCGCGAACGGGTGAATCCCAGCGAGTGCCGGGAGCGTCTCGAAGAGATCGGCGAGCAGCGCAGCCTGCCGGCGCTGCTCGAGCGGGTGTGGCTCCTCAAGGTGCTCGATCGCCCGGAAGACGCCCTGGTGATCTCGGAGCAGTCCGTGCGCGTCGCGCGCATGGCGGGCACACGCAAAGACCTGCTGCGGGCCCGCATCCTGCACGCGACCGTGCTGCAGGCGCGGGGCGCGTACGCCGCCGCCGAGCAGGAGCTCACGACGTGCGCCGAAGAGGCCGAGGGGCAGGGCTGGGCCGGCATCGGCGCCTTCGCCTGCCAGCACCGCGGCAAGGTGCACTTCGACGCCGGAGACTACGAAGCCGCCCGCAAGGACTTCAAGCGGGCACTGTTCCTCCGCCAGGAGTCCGGGGCGAGCGAGGATCAGCTCGAGTCCGTTCTTCTCGCCATCGACGCCGCCGACCGGCGCCGTGCCGCGGCATCCGTCGCCAGCTGAGGCGGATGCCGGCGCCCTGACTGTCGGAGATATGTTCTAGTCTCGCATCCATGTCGGAACTGCACCGCGTACGGCACTGGGCCGAAGCCCTCATCGCCGCCCATCTCGACTCGTCGTGGACGTTCGCGTTCGACAACGCGAAGCGGCGCGCCGGGCTCTGCGACTACACGCACAAGCGCATCAGCGTCTCGCGGTATCTGGCGGCGCGCTACGACGACGATACGAACCATCAGACCCTGCTGCACGAAGTGGCGCACGCCCTCGCGGGTCCCCGTGCGGGGCACGGTGCGCGATGGAAGGCCGTCGCCCGGGAGCTCGGCTACGTGGGCGGCGCGACGCACAACGGCGAGACCGCGACCGAGCTGGCCCCGTGGATCGGCGTGTGTCCGGCGGGGCACGTCGCCTACCGGCACCGCAAGGCGACCCGTCCGACGTCGTGCGCGAGGTGCGCGCCGCAGTTCGACGAGCGCCACGCGTTCATCTGGACCCGGCGCGAGATCACCCGCGCGACGCGCCTCGCCGCGATGACCCCGCGGGACTGAGAACTGCGCCCGGCGCCCACTGCCGCTACGACGCGTTTCGTCTCGGTCGCCGGCGCTCCCTCGCTCAACGACCGGAACCCCCGTCCCGGTCGCTGAGCGACCGAGGCACGACCGAACTCTGCCCCCGGTCGCTGAGCGAGCGAGGAACGAGCGAGACGAAGCGCGTCAGTACGCGACGAACGAACCGTCGCGCAACACCGGGGCGACGGATGCCGCATCCACCGCGGCGGCGTCGAGCACCTCGTCGCGGGAGTCGCGGTCGAGCAGCTCCTGACCCGAGCCGCTGGCGGTGAGCAGGTGGCGCACGGCGCCGCGCAGGCCGCGGAACGCCTCGCACGCGGCGGCGGACTCCGGCGAGGTGTGGTCGATGCCGAGCGCGCCGAGAGCGTCGACGATCGCGCCGGCCCCGAGGTGATCCTCGACGGCGAACCGGAGCGCGGCGCCGGGCTCGCGGCCGGTCAGCTCGCCGGCGGCGATCACGGCGATGCTCGTCCGCTCTCCACGCCGGTGCTGGATGTCGAGCACGGTCCTCGCCACCGCCGCCGCGTTGCGCAGGCTCCCCAGCAGCACGACGGCCTCGGTCTCCCCCGCAGCCTTCGCGACCGCGGCGCCGTTGAGCGACACCGCGTGCGCGGCGGCGTCGAGCGGCACGCGTTCGCCCCGGGCGACGGCATCCGTCACCGTCGTCGAGAACCGCAGCACATCGACGACCACGACGACGTCGGCCGGGGCGAGGCGGCGGAGGCCCTCGACTCCCCAGTCGTGGCGGATCTGGTAGCGACGCTGGTCGAAGGGACTCTCGGGCATCCGTCCAGCGTAGGCCGCGGCATCCCGCATCGAAGCCGTCGAGCCCGGCCCCACGCGGAAGGGCGGGTGCGACACTGGAGCATGCGGATCCTGCTGAAGTTCGTGATCGACTGCGACCCCGACGCGGCCTGGCGGGCCCTGCACTCGCCGCGTGCGGTGGCCGAGCTCTACGGTCCCGTGGTGGATCTGGCGCCGCTGGTGCCGAGCGGACTTCCGACCTCGTGGACGCCCGGCGACGACGTCCCGGTGCAGCTGTCGGCGTTCGGCTCGGTGCCCATGGGGCGGCAGCTGATCCATGTCAGCGAGCGCTCGGTCGCCGAACCCGGCGGGAAGGTGCGGGTGTTCCGCGACAGCGGCATCCCGCTGACGGGACCGCTCGCGAGCCTCGACGTCTGGGACCACCAGATGGCGATCTCGCCGGCGCCGGGACAGCCGGGCAGGACGCTGTGGCGGGACCGCCTGGTCATCGGCGGTCCGAGCGCACCGTTGCTGTGGCCGGTGCTGTGGGGCGTGTGGCAGTGGCGTGCTGCGCGCGTGAAGGCCCTCGCCCCCGGGTGGGCGCACGACCCCGAGCCCGCCGACGCCTGAGCGGCGGCGAGCGCGCGGATCGCTCGCGGTCAGGCCTGCGGAATCACGGTGAGCACCCTCGCGGTGTACTCGAGGAACCTCACCATGAACGTCCGCAGGAACTCCTCGGTCGCCGCGACGGTGACCTCGCCGTCCGCCTCGATGAGGCCCGGCGTGAAGTGGATGTACGCCTCGGGTGTGGTCATCTGCCGCGCGTTGAGGAAGCTCAGCGTGCTGCGCAGCGACTGCTGGCCGACGGCCGTGCCGATCTGGCCCGCCGAGGCGCCGATGACCGCGGTCGGCTTGTCGGACCACGCGTTCTGGCCCCACGGGCGGCTCCCCCAGTCGATCGCGTTCTTCAGGGGGCCCGGCAGGGAGCGGTTGTACTCGGGCGTCACGAACAGCAGCGCGTCGGCCGAGCGCACCGCCGCCTTGAAGTCGAGCGCGACCTGCGGATAGTCCGCGTCGAGGTCCCGGTTGTACAGCGGCAGGTCGCCGTAGGGGATCTCGAAGAACTCGAGCTCGGGCGGGGCCAGCCGCTGCAGCGCCGTGGCCAGGCGCCGGTTGATGGACTCGCGCGACAGGCTGCCGACGATGACGCCGACGCGGTAAGGCGGTTCGTGCTCCACGATGTCGATCTGCATGACGCCAGCCTGCACCCGGCGCCGACCTGCACACACCCCCATTGACGGACGGATGCCGGCACCGGGCGCGGATACCGAGCCCGACCCCTATCGGTATCACCGGGGCAGGAGCATCCTCATCAACAACGGGACGGATGCCTCAGGCGAACGCCCGCGGACCGCTGGAGGTGCGACATGCCCGAGGGCATCGACTTCGCCGACGACACGGAACAGCCGCGCACCCACATGACGCTGCGCCTCATCGCACAGGACCCGACCGTGCTCGGAGAGGACAAGCAGATCCTCACCGCGAGCGTCAGAGTGCCCTGGTCCCGCACGGAGGAAGGCCCCCGTGGCGCCCGGCTGCAGGTGATCGACTACGACACCGCGACCGGCGAATACACCAGGCACGCCGCCATCGACAGCGAGGACTCGTTCGCGGACGTCCCGACGGCGAAGCTGATGACCGACAAGGCGTTCCACGCGCAGCATGTCTACGGCACGGCCGCGCGAACGCTCGCGGCGTTCGAGACCGCCCTCGGGCGCCGACTGCCCTGGGGTTTCGCCAACCACCAGCTCTCCCTCGTGCCGCATGCGTTCGCCGAGGCGAACGCGTACTACTCGCGCGAAGACGGCGCCCTGCTGTTCGGCTACGTGCCGGCGGATGCCGATCGCGAGGCCGTCTACACCTGCCTGAGCCACGACGTCGTCGTCCACGAGACGACGCACGCGGTGCTCGACGGACTGCGGCGACGCTACCTCGAGCCGGCCCTCCCCGATCAGGCCGCGTTCCACGAGGGCTTCGCCGACATCGTCGCTCTGCTGTCGGTGTTCTCCATGCGTCCGGTGATCGAGCGCGCGCTCGGGCCGGCCGACAAGAACGGCCGCATCAGGCGCGCGCGCGTCGAGCCCGAGGCGCTCCGCAAGAACATCCTCGCGAAGGTCGCCGAGCAGATCGGCGGCGTGCTCACGCAGGGCCGCGGGGCGCTCCGCGAGTCGGCGAGAAAGCCGCCGCCCGCCGATTGGGCCGACTTGTCCGAGTTCGACGAGCCGCATCGGCGCGGCGAAGTGCTCGTGGCGCTCGCGTTCGAACTGCTGGTCCAGATCTGGTGGAAGCGGCTGCAGCCGCTCTTCTCACGCCCGAATCCGGGCGACGACGTCGGTCGCGGCATCACGGTCGACCGCGCCCGGGCCGCCGAGGAGGGCGCGAGGGCGGCATCCCAGCTGCTCACCATGCTCATTCGCGGACTCGACTACCTGCCGCCCGTCGAGTTCGACTACGGCGATCTGCTCAACGCCGTCGTGCTCGCCGACACCGAGGTGGTGCCCGACGACGACCTCGGCTATCGGGACCTGCTCATCGACCGCTTCGAGGCAGCAGGGATCAAGCGTCCGCAGAACCGGGTGACGGACGTGCTCAGCTCCCGCCAGCCGCCGCACTACCTCGGGATCAACTTCGCGGGGCTCCGCAGTGACCGCGACGAGGTGTTCCGCTTCCTCTGGTTGAACGCACTCCGGCTCGGTATCAAGACGGACTACTACACCGTCATCGAGTCCGTGCTGCCGACGCAGCGCATCGGCCCGGACGGCCTCATCGTTCCCGAGTCGGTGGCCACCTACCTGCAGATGGTCAACATGACCGCGCGTGAGTTCACCGCCATTTCAGGGCTGGAGCTCTCATCGCAGATCGATCCCGCCACATCGGTGCAGCTGTTCGGAGGCGGCACTCTCGTCTTCGATCAGTTCGGACGGCTGAAGCTGCACATCTTCAAGCGCCTCACCGACTGGAAGCGCCAGCAGCGTCGTCTCGACTATCTCGCCAAGACGGGCCGCCGGGACGCGCAGCAGCGTCTGGGGTTCTCCGACGGTACGGCCCGCGGCCAGGCGTTCGCCCGGATGCACAGCAGCGACCTGAGTTCCGGGGAGGCATGGTGAGCACTCCGATCCGCGTCCGCGTCCGCATGTACCAGGTGGGCTTCGGCGACTGCTTCCTGGTCTCGGTGGAGTACGACGCTCCCCTGGCCGACGGCCGCGCCGAGCGGCACCTGCTCATCGACTTCGGCACGAGCCACTCCCCACGCGAGGGGATGGCGAGGGGCCGGATGGCAGATGTGGCCGCGCTCATCGAGACGCACACCGGCGGGCAGCTGGACGTGCTCGTGGTGACGCATCGGCACCGCGACCATCTGCGCGGCTTCGAAGTCGCCGCCGGCGGCGCCATCATGAAGAAGCTCGCGCCGAAGCTCGTGCTGCGGTCTTGGACGGAGGATCCGGAGCTGTCGGCGACCGCCGACGGGCCCGGCCGGCCGGGGCTGACCGAGGTCAGGGGTGCCGATGGAGTCGATGGGGCGCCGCAGGACGGCGGGACCGGCCCGATCAGCGCCGCATCCGTCAGGTACGCCGCTCTCATCGCGCAGGCACAGGAGCATGTCGCCCGCCTGAGCGAGCTCGTCGGCCTCGACGACGACATCCGCGCCGCGGTCGAGGACCAGCTCAAGAACGCGGATGCCGTCGCACTGCTGGACGAGCTCTCGCGCGACGGGCGCGGGCGCTACCTGTACGCCGGGATGGATGCGGGTATCGCCGACGTGATCCCGGGGCTCGAGGCGACGGTGCTCGGCCCGCCCACCGTCGACCAGGACGCCCGCGTCGCGAAGCAGCGCGAGAACGACGCCGAGTACTGGCTCACGGCACTGGACGCCTCGCTCCGCGTCGCGGGCTCGGGGGTCGGAGCCGACGCGCCGGCGCCCGTCACGCTGCCGCCCGGCCCCGTGCGCTGGCTGGTCGACCGGCTCGCCGACCAGCGGTCGCATTCGGCGGCCCGGCTGGTGCGCGACCTCGACGACGCGCTCAACAACACGAGCATCATCCTGCTCCTCGAGGTGGGCGGTCTGTCGCTGCTCTTCCCGGGCGACGCGCAGATCGAGAACTGGCAGCACACGCTCGACCAGCTGCCCCGCGACGCGAAGCTGCGCGCACGGCTGGCGGAGGTCGACCTGTACAAGGTGGGGCATCACGGCAGCCGCAACGCCACCCCGCGGTCGCTGCACGCCCTGTGGAAGGCCCGCTCCGCCGACCGACCGCGGATGACCGCGCTGCTCTCCACCCGGCAGGACGTCCACGGCGAGCGCGAAACGGCCGTCCCGCAGGAGCAGTTGCTGACGGCGCTGCGCGGGGTCGCCCAGGTGTTCTCGACCGACGAGCCCGCCACCGGCGGGGACTTCGTCGAGGTGGTCGCAGACGCGGGCCACGGTCCGTTCCGACTCGTCCCTCCCTCGGCATGACGGTTCGCGCCGCCGCGTCTCGGTCGATGTCTCCGCTGCGAAAAGACGGCTCCGGCACGCCGACACGCCGGTGACGGATGCCGCGCACCGGCGTGTCGGGCGACCGGCCCGTCTTTCGCAACTCTCTGCCGCGACGCGAGGCCAGCGCCGCGGCAGGCGTCCGGCACCCGACGGGCCTCAGTCCGACGTCAGTCCGCGAGGGCCTCGACCGGAGCCACCCGGGTCGCGAGGCGCGTCGGCACCACGGCCGCCACGAGCGTGAGCACCGCCGTCGCCACGACGATGATCGCGACCGGGAGCCACGGCACAGCGGGGGCGACGAGGGTCGGCGCCGAGAACGACGGAGGCATCGGCACGGCGCCGAGGAGCGACTGGGCGCCCGCCCACCCGTAGGCGATGCCGAGCACGAGACCGGTCACCGTGGCCGTGATCGTGATGTGGGCCGCCTCGAGCAGCACCAGGCGGCGCACCTGGCCCGTCGACACACCCAGTGCGCGCAGGAGTCCGAGCTCACGCCGCCGCTGCACGACGCCGATGGTCAGCAGGTTCACGAGGCCGACCGCGGCGATGACCGCGGAGACCGCCACCAGCCCCATCATGATGCCCGCGAACGTGTCCATGGCCGTCGTCATGTCGTCCGGCAGGGGTCCGTCGGCGGATGCCGCGAACACCGCCTTCTGGGTCTCGAGGGCGACCGCGAACATGGTCACGAGCGTCACGCCCATGACGACGCCGATGGCCATGCGGCTCGAGCGCTCGGGGTACCGCAGTGCGTTCTCGGCGGCCAGGCGCGCGGTGGCCGACCGGCCGAACAGACGGCCGACCAGCCGCAGGATCGGCGGCATCACGAGCGTCGCGCCGAGCGCCAGCCCCGTGAACGAGAAGACGCCGCCGAAGAAGGCCACGATCACGCCGAGCGGCGACACCAGCCCGATCGCGATGCCGCCCGCGAGCAGTGCGCCGCCGATCGCGAACAGTGCGATCGCCACGCCGTTGCGTCCGCCTTTGCGCACCTGCGCGTCGTGGGATGCCTCGACCGAGCCGCCGAGCGCCTGCAGCGGCGTCACCGTCAGCACGCGACGCGAGCCCGCCCAGGCGGCGACCCACGTGGTCAGCGCGACGACGACCGCGGGGATGAGGAGCACCGCCTGCGCGACCGGGTAGTCCACGCCGTCGATGCCCAGCGCCCACGTCGCCAGCACGACGCCCGCCCACGACACGAGCGTGCCGCCGACGAGTCCCAGCGCGGCGCCGATGACGCCCACGATGAGGCCCTGCCGCGCGACCTCGGACCGCTGCGAACGCGCCGAGGCGCCGATGAGGCGCAGCAGTGCGATGCGCCGCGTTCGCCCGGCGATGACCGTGGCGAACGTGTTCGCGGTGACGATCGCGGCGACGTAGACGGCGACGCCGATGAGCAGGAAGCTCATGATCCCCAGCACGACGGCGAGCATGCTGCTCAGCCCGAGATACGGGTCCGCTCGCAGCACGGCGGCGATGAAGCCGGTCGCGCTCAGCAGGATCGCGCCGAAGGCGCTCGAGATGGCGGCCACCAGGATGCTCGCGCCCATGCCGCGCTCGCGCAGCCACGCCAGGCGCGGGGTCGAGCTCGACGAGCTGGTGACGGATGCCGCGGGCCGCGGCATCCGTGGGGCTTCTGTCACGGTGCTCATGCGTGCACCTCGGCGACCGGGTGGCCGACGGCCGACGAGGCGCGGACGGGTGCGCCCGCCGTCAGCTCGGACGCGAGCATGTACGCCGAGATCTCCTCGGCGCTCTGGCGTGGCTTGTCGGCGACGATGCGGCCGTCGCCGAGGAACAGCACGCGGTCGGCGTGCGACGCGGCGACCGGATCGTGGGTGACCATCGCGATCGACTGGCCGTGCTCGCGCGTGGCGGCGGCGAGAAGCGCGAGCACCTCGCGGCCCGAGCGCGAGTCGAGGTTGCCCGTCGGCTCGTCGGCGAACACCAGATCCGGCGCCGTCGCGAGGGCGCGGGCGATCGCGACGCGCTGCTGCTGGCCGCCCGACAGCTGATGCGGGCGGTGGCCGAGGCGGCTCGTGAGGCCCAGCCGGTCGACGAGCCCATCGATGCGCGACCGCTCGAGTGCCGTGGGCCGGCGCCCGTCGAGGTCGAACGGCAGCAGGATGTTGCCCAGGGCATCGAGTGTGGGCACCAGGTTGAACGCCTGGAACACGAACCCGACACGACGGCGGCGCAGGATCGTGAGCTCGAGGTCGGAGAGGCCCGTGATGTCGGTGTCGCCGATCCACGCACGGCCGGAGCTCGGCGCGTCCAGGCCGGCCATGATGTGCATGAGCGTGGACTTGCCCGAGCCGGACGGGCCCATGATGGCGGTGAACTCGCCGCGGCGGATGCCGACGCTCACCCCGTCCAGTGCGTGCACCGTGCTCTCGCCGGTGCCGTAGGTCTTGCTGAGCTGCTGCACCCGGGCGGCGAGCCCCAGGTCGGTCGATGAGAGTTCCATGACTCCGACGGTATGGACGGCCGGGGTCCGCGCGCGTCGCCCGCACGAGGCATCCGCGTACATCTCCCGGATGATCTTCCCTGCGCCGTCTCGCAGGACTATCGTCGCGTCCAGCCCGACCCCCGCGTCTCGAGGAGCCGCCATGCCCGCTACGCCCCTGCCGCCCAGCGGCGCGCTGCCCGAAGCCCCGAAGACGTGCGACGCGAGTGGGATGGTGGAGATCCATCGCCTCTTCCGCCGCGGGTTCGGCGAGGCGCCCGATCTCATCAGACGGGTGCGCGCGGGCGACACCGTGCACGCAGCGGTCGTCGCGACGCAGCTCGAGACGCTGTCGCTCGGACTGCACGCACACCACGAAGGCGAGGACGAACGGCTCTGGCCGGCGCTCGATGAACGGGCGCCATCCTGCGCCGCGCACGTCGAGCGCATGAAGGCGCAGCACGCCGAGCTGCTCGTGCACCTGAGCGCGATGGACCGGGCGCTGCCGAGATGGCGCGCTTCGGCGAGTGCAGCGGATGCCGAGCCCGTGCTGGCCGCCCTCGACGGCGTCAATGCGGCGATCGCGGTGCACCTCCCGGACGAGGAGACCAACATCGTGCCTGTCATGGAGCACACCATCACCGAGGCCGAGGTCGAGTGGTTCTCCGAGCACGGCCGCAAGTCGATCCCGAAGGGCCAGATGTGGCAGCAGCTGGGCGAGATCCTCGCCGCGCAGCCAGACGGCGGGGACGAGTGGCTGCACAAGCACATGCCCGCGCCCGGCCGGCTCGCCTGGCGCTGGGTCGGCCGACGCAAGTACGCCGCGCACCGCGTCGCGCTCGAGGGCCGCTGACCCCCGCGAGGCACCCCCGCACATCGCAAGGATGACCAGGGGCGCGGGCGAGGAGCGAGGGGATCAGGAGGCGTCGGGGGAAGCGGCCTCGTCGGAGGTGAGGAGGATCGCGTTGCCGTCGGGGTCGTCCACGATCGCGGCGTAGGGGCCGGCGGTCTTGGTCGGGGGCATGCGACCGCGGTACCCCGCCTCGACCAGGTCGGTCCACGTGCTGTCGACGACCGCGTCGTCGCCGACGTAGAACTCCAGCAGCTGCGAATAGCCCCCGCCGGCGGGCGGGGCCCAGGTCGGGTCGTAGCGCGAGGCGAACCCGGTCGTGATCAAGAGCGTGACGCCGCTGCCCATGCGGTGTGCGGCGACGGGACGCTCGGGGTCGGGATCCGGGATGTCGAGCCCGAGCCGGCGGTAGAAGCGCACCGATGCGTCGAGATCCGCCACCTCGAGGACGACCATGCTGAGCTGCAGTTCCATGCGCCCGATTCTGCCGAACAGGGCACGAGTCCGGGCAGGAACTATGCCAGGTCGTGCTCGAAGGCGAACACGACGAGCTGCACGCGGTCGCGCAGTCCGAGCTTCGTGAGGATGCGGCTGATGTGCGTCTTCACGGTGGCCTCCGAGAGGAACTCGCGCGCCGCGATCTCGGCGTTGGAGAGCCCCCGCGCGGCGAGCGCGAAGATCTCGCGCTCGCGGTCGGTGAGGTCACCGAAAGCCGGCGGGATCGGCCGGGGCGCGGCATCCGTGAAGCGCTCGAAGAGCTCGCGGGTGGCGGATGCCGCGATCACGGCGGATCCGGCATGCACCGTGCGGATCGCCGCGAGGAGGAACTCGGGGTCGGCGTCCTTGAGGAGGAAGCCGCTCGCGCCCTGCCGGATGGCGCGGGCCGCCGCCTCGTCGAGGTCGAAAGTCGTGAGCATTACGATCCGCGGCGGGTCGGTGTCGGTGAGCAGCTCGGCGGTGGCGGCGAGGCCGTCCATGACGGGCATGCGGATGTCCATGAGCACGACGTCGGGGCGCGACTGGCGCACCGCGCCGAGCGCCTCGTGCCCATCGGCGGCCTCGGCCACGACCTCGAGGTCGGGCTGCGAATCGATGAGCATGCGGATGCCGGCGCGGAACAGCGCCTGGTCGTCCACGAGCGCGACGCGGATCATGCGAGGTCTCCGATCGGGATGTGCGCGCGCACGGTGAACGCGCCGAACTCGTGGGCGGCGTCGAGGCGACCGCCGGCGAGCTGCGCGCGTTCGCGCATGCCGATGAGGCCGTGGCCGAACCTGCCTGGCGGAGTTCCCGGCAGCATCGGGTTGCTCACGTCGAGCTCGACCCGATCGGGCAGCCAGGCGAGACGCACGTCGACGGGCCCGCCGGGCGCACCGTGGCGCAGCGCGTTGGTCAGCGCCTCCTGCAGGATCCGATAGACGGCGAGCTGAACCGCCGCGGGCGGTTCACCGGAGGCCGACGTCCGGTGCGGAGCGGGGTCGACGTCGACGCGCAGCTCCACGCCGGCGGCGCGCACCTGCGCGTACAGCTCCTCGAGGTCGGCGATGGTCGGCTGCGGCCCGTCACCCTGCTGGTGGCGGAGCTGTCCGAGCAGCAGACGCACGTCGGCGAGCGCGGAACGTGCCGTGCTCGAGATGGTCGCCAGCGCGTCGGTCGCCACCGCCGGATCGGCGGCGGCGGCATAGCGCGCGCCGTCGGCCTGCGCGATCACGACCGCGAGCGAATGGGCGACGACATCGTGCATGTCGCGGGCGATGCGCACCCGCTCCTGCTCGGCGACGGTCTCGGCCTCGGCGCGCTGCTGCGCCTCGCGGTTCTCCCGCGCGCGCACCGCCGTGCGCACGAGCGCGCCGATCGTCCACGCGAGCCCCAGGGCGAACGCGGCGGCGACGAGCACCACGAGAGCCAGCGGCAGTGTCTCCCACGACAGCCCGCCGCCCGCGAACACCGGCCCGACGAACAGGTACACCGTGATCACCAGGGCGCCGACGATCGCCGACGCGAAGCCGGCCCAGTACACCAGCCGCACGCCGTACGCCGCCGTGGCGTACAGCACGGCGAAGATCGCGAGATCCGAGAAGCTCGGCGGGCGGCCGAGCCCGATCTGGACCACGGCGCCCAGCCACGCGAGCCCGAGCGCGAGCGCCGGGGAGAGCCGCCGAACCGCGAGAGCCGCGCTGAAGATGCCGGCGACGAGCAGGGCGAACCCCGTCTGCCCGCCGTCTCCCGGCCGGAACTCCGGGCCCAACGCGCTGGGCGCCAGGACGGCCTCGATGGGCCACGCGACCAGCAGGAAGACCAGCGCGGCCGATAGATCGGCGACGAGCTGGTACGTCTTCAGGCGGCGGAACACCGTTTCACGCTACGGGAAGGGTCGCGCCGCGGCATCCGTCCTGAGATGTACGGCGGATGCCGCGGCATCCGCCTCGCGATCCATCGAAAGGTCTGCCGAACCAACCATTGCGCCGCACCGGGCCAGGCTTTACTGTCGCGTCACAGGCCGAAACCGACGGGAAACGTCGGGTCGACAGGATCGGGGTGCTGGGCCACCGCGGGAGCGGACCCCGCCGGTCCCACCCGAGGGACGAGGAACACGGCATCCGCCGGTTCACGAACGGAGAGACGATGACGACGGTACGCGCGGCGATTTCGCAGACCACCTGGACGGGCGACAAGCAGTCGATGCTCGACAAGCACGAAGGGTTCGCGCGGGACGCCGCGAGCCAGGGCGCGCAGGTGGTGTGCTTCCAGGAGCTGTTCTACGGCCCCTACTTCGGGATCACGCAGGACAAGAAGTACTACCGTTTCGCCGAGCCGGTCGACGGGCCGATCGTGCAGCGCTTCGCCGCCGTCGCCAAGGAGCTCGGCATCGTCATGGTGCTGCCGATCTACGAGGAGGCCGAGACCGGGGTGTACTACAACACCGCGGTGCTGGTCGACGCCGACGGCACGACGCTCGGCACCTACCGCAAGCACCACCTGCCGCACCTCGACCGGTTCTGGGAGAAGTTCTACTTCCGTCCCGGCAACCTCGGCTACCCGGTGTTCGAGACCGCGGTCGGACGGATCGGCATGTACATCTGCTACGACCGCCACTTCCCCGAAGGATGGCGCGAGCTCGGCCTCGCCGACGCGCACATGGTCTTCAACCCCAACGCCACGAAGCCCGGGCTCTCGAACCGGCTGTGGGAGGTCGAAGGCCCCGCCGCGGCCGTCGCCAACGGCTACTTCGTGCTGCAGCCCAACCGGGTCGGTCGCGAGGACAACGAGTACGGCGACCTCGCGGTCGACTTCTACGGCACGAGCCAGGTGATCGACCCGCGGGGCAACTTCGTCGGCGAGCGCGGCTCAGGTGAGCACGAGGAGCTGCTCGTGCGCGATCTCGATCTCGACATGGTGCGTGAGATGCGCGACGACTGGCAGTTCTACCGGGATCGCCGACCCGACTCGTACACGCGGATCGCGCAGCCGTAGGGGGCAGGACATGGCAACCACACTCATCACGGGCGGAACCCTTGTCTCCGCGACGGGTCGCGGCGAAGCTGACGTGCTCATCGACGGCGAGACCATCGCCGCCGTGCTGGCGCCGGGCTCGCACCTTCTCGGGACGGATGTCGCGGCATCCGTCGACACCGTCATCGACGCCACCGGCAAGTACGTGATCCCGGGCGGCATCGACGCGCACACGCACATGGAGCTGCCGTTCGGCGGCACGAACGCGTCCGACACGTTCGAGACCGGCACGCGCGCGGCCGCGTGGGGCGGCACGACCTCGATCATCGACTTCGCGGTGCAGCGCTACGGCGAGCGCGTGCAGGACGGCCTCGCCGCCTGGCACGAGAAGGCCGCCGGCAACTGCGCCATCGACTACGGCTTCCACCAGATCGTCGGCGGCGTCGACGACGACTCGCTCGCCGCGATGCGGGGGCTCCTCGACGAGGGGATCTCGAGCTTCAAGCTCTTCATGGCCTACCCGGGCGTGTTCTACTCCGACGACGCCCAGGTGCTGAAGGCGATGCAGGTGTCGGCCGAGACAGGCCTGCTCACGATGATGCACGCCGAGAACGGCCCGGCGATCGATGTGCTGGCGGCGCAGCTGGCGGATGCCGGCAAGAAGGCGCCGTACTACCACGGCATCGCCCGCGCCTGGCAGATGGAGGAGGAGGCCACGCACCGTGCGATCATGCTGGCGAACCTCACGGGTGCGCCCCTCTACACGGTGCACGTGAGCGCCAAGCAGGCGGTCGACCAGATCGCGTGGGCGCGCGACCAGGGCTGGAACGTCTTCGGCGAGACCTGCCCGCAGTACCTCTACCTGTCGCTGGAGGAGCAGCTCGGCGCGTTCAGCGAGGAGTGGGGGCAGTTCGAGGGCGCCAAGTGGGTGTGCTCGACGCCGCTGCGCAGCAGCAAGGACGGCCACCAGCACCACATGTGGCAGGCGCTGCGCACCAACGACATCCAGATGGTCTCGACGGACCACTGCCCGTTCTGCATGAAGGGGCAGAAGGACCTCGGCCTCGACGACTTCCGCGCGATCCCCAACGGCATCGGCTCGGTCGAACACCGCATGGACCTGATGTACCAGGGGGTCGTCACCGGCAAGATCACGCTCGAGCGGTGGGTCGAGCTCACCTCGACCACGCCCGCGCGCATGTTCGGCCTCTACGGCCGCAAGGGCGTCATCCAGCCGGGCGCCGACGGCGACGTCGTGGTCTACGACCCGAACGGTCACACCACCATCTCCGCGGCATCCCACCACATGAACATGGACCACTCGGCGTGGGAGGGATTCGAGATCGACGGGCACGTCGACACCGTGATCTCGCGCGGCAAGGTCGTGGTCGACGGCGGCACCTACCACGGCTCCAAGGGCGACGGCCGCTTCCTCAAGCGCGGCCTCTCGCAGTACCTCATCTGACCATGGCGCGTTTCGTCTCGCTCACTCACCCGGTCGTCGAGCGAGCGAGGAACGAGCGAGACGAAACGTCGCGAACCTAGGAGTGATCATGGACTTCGGAGTCGTTCTGCAGACCAACCCGCCCGCCGCGCGCACGGTGCAGCTCGCGCGGCTCGCCGAGGCGCACGGGTTCAGCCACGTGTGGACGTTCGACTCGCACCTGCTGTGGCAGGAGCCCTACGTCATCCACTCCGCGATCCTCGCCGAGACCAAGCGGGTCACGGTCGGGCCGTTCGTCACGAACCCCGCGACGCGGGACTGGACGGTCACGGCATCGGTCTTCGCCACCCTCAACGAGATGTACGGCAACCGCACGATCTGCGGCATCGGCCGCGGAGACTCGGCCGTGCGGGTCACGAACGGCAAGCCGGTGACGATGGCGGAACTGCGGGAGTCCATCCACGTGATCCGCGAGCTGGCGAACTCGCGGCCGGTCGAGTACAAGGGCGCGACCCTGCAGTTCCCGTGGAGCCGCGGTTCGCAGCTCGACGTCTGGGTGGCCGCCTACGGGCCTCTCGCACTGAAGCTGACGGGCGAGGTCGGCGACGGCTTCATCCTGCAGCTCGCGGACGTCGACATCGCCGCCTGGATGATCAAGACGGTGAAGGATGCCGCGGCCGCCGCGGGCCGCGACCCCGAGTCGCTGTCCTTCTGCGTGGCGGCGCCCATGTACATCGGCGACGACCGGGAGCACATGCGCGACCAGTGCCGGTGGTTCGGCGGGATGGTCGGCAACCACGTCGCCGACATCGTCGCCAAGTACGGCGAGCACGGGGCCGTTCCCGAGGCGCTGACCGACTACATCGCCGGCCGCCAGGGCTACGACTACAACACCCACGGCAAGGCCGACAACGACCACGTCGACTTCGTGCCCGACGAGATCGTGGAGCGCTTCTGCATCCTCGGTACCGCCGACGAGCACATCGCCAAGCTCGAGCAGCTGCGTGCGATCGGCGTCACGCAGTTCGCCGGCTATCTGCAGCACGACAACAAGGAGGAGACCCTCCGCGTGTACGGCGAGACCGTGATCCCCGCCCTCCAGACCCACGTGGCGGCCCGCTCGTGACCGTGCAGCCCGCCCTGCGCCCGGCCCCGCCCCACGCCGTCTCAACCGCGAGGATGCAGCGGGCGGACGAGAGCGTGGGAACCTGCCTATCCCTCGTCCACCAGCTGCACTCTCGCGGCAGGGCGGGGCGCGCATGAGACCCATAGGCTGGTCGGCCCGGAGGCAGGGAGAGCTCCGCGGCTGGATCGCAGCGGGCTGGGGAGCCCTCGGTGTGCTCGCCGTGCTCGTGCTGTGGGAGGGGTACAAGTTCCTCGGCCCGAGCGAGGGATTCGTGGTCGGGGCGGTGGCCGGCGAGTCGGGCTCGGGGGTCATGATCCTGCCGCGTACGCACGACCGCGCCATGCCGCACGTCTGGGACATGATCGCCCGGCTGTTCGCGCCGACGAGTGGCGGCGACACCCCGCCGCTGTGGGTCTCGGTCGCCGGCGCCGCCCTCGTGACGCTCGGCATCGCTGCCGTCGGCTGGCTGATCGGCGTCGCCGTCGGAGCGGTGCTCGGTCTCGTCATGCAGCGCTGGCGTCTGCTGGAGTGGGGCCTGCTCCCCTGGATCGTCGTCAGCCAGATCGTGCCGCTCATCGCCTTCGCCCCCGTCGTCAACGCGATCGGCAATCAGATCGACCGCGGCGGCGGCTCGTGGCCGCAGTGGCTGTCGGTCGCCGTCATCGCGTCGTACCTGGCGTTCTTCCCGGTCGCCGTCGGCGTGCTCCGCGGCCTGGGCTCACCCGACCGCATCCACCTCGATCTGATGAACAGCTACGCCGCCGGCTACTGGCCGACACTCCTGCGCCTGCGCCTGCCCGCCGCCGTGCCGCACCTGCTGCCCGCGCTCCGGCTCGCCGCCGCGAACGCCGTGCTCGGTGCGGTCGTCGCGGAGGTGTCGATCGGCATGCGCGGAGGCATCGGCCGCATGCTCATCCAGCTCGCGGGCCAGGCCTCGAGCGACCCCGCCGCGCCCTGGGGACCGACGTTCGGATCCATCGCCCTCGGCCTCATCGCCGCCGGCTCGGTCGCGCTGATCGGCCTCGGGCTCGCCAACTACCGCAGAGGAGAGGCCACCGCATGACGGACCTTGCCGTGCACGCCGCCGGAGTCGGGAAGGTGTTCCCGACGAAGACCGGGGAGGTCGTCGCGCTCACCGAGGTCGAGCTCGAGGTCGCCGCCGGCGAGTTCGTGTCGCTCATCGGCCCTTCGGGCTGCGGCAAGTCCACGCTGCTGCGCCTGATCGCCGACCTCGACCAGGCCACCGCCGGCACCCTCGAGATCTTCGGCAAGCCCGCCAAGCGCGCCCGCATAGACCAGGACTACGGCATCGCCTTCCAACAGGCGGGACTGCTGCCGTGGCGCACCGTGGCCGCCAACATCGGTCTTCCGCTCGAGCTGCACGGCTCCGGCAAGGCCGCGCGGGCGGCGCGCGTCGCCGAGCTCGCCGAGCTCGTCGGTCTCTCCGACTTCGTCGACCGGTACCCCGACCAGCTGTCGGGCGGCATGCAGCAGCGCGTCGCCATCGCGCGCGCACTCGCTGCGCGGCCGAGGCTCCTGCTCATGGACGAGCCGTTCGGCGCACTCGACGAGATGACGCGCGAACGGCTGCAGTCCGAGCTCACCCGCATCGCCGCCGAGACCTCGGCCGCCGTGGTGTTCGTCACGCACTCGATCCCGGAGGCGGTCTTCCTGTCCGACCGCGTCGTGGTGATGAGCCCGCGCCCCGGCCGCATCACCGACGTGATCGAGACGGGCCTCGGCGACCAACGCGACGAGGCGCTGCGCGAGTCGCCGGCGTTCTTCGACTGCGTCACCGCCGTCCGCGAGGCGCTGCACGGCTCGCCCGTCGCGAGGGCGAGTGAATCATGACGGATGCCGCGACCACCATGCTGCCCACCCCGCCAACGCCGGCGGGCCGGGCGCCGGCACCTGCGCCGGGCGAGCGCGAGCTTCCTGGCTGGCTGCGGTGGGTGGCGCCCGTCGTGGTCGGCATCCTGATCCTCGCGATCTGGATCTTCTGGGTCGATGTGCTCGGCACCGCGCCGCGGATGCTGCCGAGCCCGGTCGCGATCGCCGAGGAGTTCGTCCGCCGGTTCCCGATCATCCTCGACGACATGAAGATCACGGCCACGAACGCGCTGATCGGCCTCGTCGTCGGATCGCTCCTCGCGCTGCTGTTCGCGGGGCTGGCGGCGGCCGCCCGACCCGTCGACGGCATGCTGGCTCCCCTGGTGTCGGCGCTCGCGGTCATCCCGATCGTCGCCGTCACGCCGATCCTCAACACCATGTTCGGCGCGTCCAGCCAGTTCGGCCGGCAGGCTGTGGCCACGATCGCCGCCTTCATCCCGGTGTTCGTCAACGTCCTGCGGGGCCTCCGCCAGACCCGGCCCGTGCATCGCGATCTGCTGCGCTCGTCGGCGGCATCCGGCTTCCAGACGTTCCGGGTGCTCACCCTGCCGACCGCGCTCCCCTACCTGATGACGGGCCTGCGCATCGCCAGCTCGCTCGCCGTGATCGCCGCCCTGGTCGCCGAGTACTTCGGCGGTCCGGCAGACGGCATCGGCACCGCCATCGCGACCTACGCGAAATCGGGGCGCGCCGCCCTCGCATGGGCGTACGTCCTCGGGGGCATCATCATCGGCCTCGTGTTCTTCCTCGTGACCTCGCTGCTCGAGCGGCTGGCGACGAGGCGGTCGCCGGTCTGACCGGCGGGTTTCGACAGACTCAACCACCACGAAGACGCACCACACGAAAGGAACGCAATGAGACACAGCAACTCACGCAGCGTAGGCATCCGACGCGCGCTGGCCGCGGCATCCGTCGCCACCATCGCGGCTCTCGCCCTCGCCGCCTGTTCCGGAGCGAGCGACGAGAACGGAGGCGACACCGGCGAGGACTTCGAACCCCTCAGTGAGATCAAGCTGCAGCTGCAGTGGCTTCCGCAGGCGCAGTTCGCGGGGTACTACGTCGCCCAGGAGAAGGGCTACTTCGAGGAGGAGGGCTTCGACGACGTCGAGATCGTGCCCTCGGGCGGTGACATCGTGCCGCAGGATGCGCTCGTCGCGGGCGACGTCGACTTCGCGATCGCCTGGGTGCCCAAGGTGCTCGGCACGCTCGAGGCGACGGGCGTCGAGCTCACCGACATCGCGCAGGTCTTCCAGAAGTCGGGCACCCTGCAGGTCGCATGGAAGGGCGACGGCATCTCGTCGGTCTCGGACTTCGAAGGCAAGCGGATCGGCTCGTGGGGCTTCGGCAACGAGTGGGAGATCTTCGCGGCGATGGCCGCAGAGGACCTCGACTCCACCTCGGTGTCGATCACCACGCAGGACTTCTCGATGAACGCCCTGCTGGACCGTGACGTCGACGCCGCCCAGGCGATGACCTACAACGAGTGGGCGCAGATCCTCGAGGTCGTGAACCCGGAGACCGGCGAGCTCTACCAGCCTGAGGACTTCGACGTCATCTCGTATGAGGACACCGAGGGCGCCATGCTGCAGGATGCGATCTGGGCCGACACGCAGCGCCTCGAGGAAGAACCTGCCTATGCCGATGCGGCCGTCCGCTTCCTGAAGGCCGTGACCAAAGGCTGGATCTACGCGCGCGACAACCCCGAGGAGGCGGCGTCCATCGTCTACGACATCGCGTCCAACGCCGAGGCCGCGTTCCCGGTAGGCCCGGTGCACCAGCAGTGGATGATGAACGAGGTCAACAAGCTCATCTGGACCGGTGCCGACTTCGGGCTCGTCGACGAGGCCGCGTGGGACAAGACCGTCGCGGGAGCGCTGTCGGCCAAGAACCAGGACGACCTCGAGCTCATCACCACCGAGCCCGCCGACTCGGCCTACTCCAACGAGTACATCGAGAAGGCGCTGGCCGAGCTGAAGGACGAGGGCGTCGAGGTCGCCGGCGAGTACACGCCGATCGACGTCACCCTCACCGAGGGCGGCCAGTAGATCTGGGCGCGTTTCGTCTCGCTCGTTCCTCGCTCGCTCAACGACCGGGTTCTCGGTCGTTGAGCGAGCGGGCAGCGCGGTCGTTGAGCGAGCGGGCAGCGCGGTCGTTGAGCGAGCGAAGCGAGACGAAACGCCCTTGACCCGCCGTCGGAGAACAGGAAGCGTGGCCGCATGACCGAAGACCTCGACGCCCTCGCGAAGCAGCTCGACCGCGAGCACGTGTTCCACTCCTGGTCGGCGCAGGCCGGGCTCGACCTCCCCGTCATCGCCGGCGGTTCCGGGACGGTGGTGTGGGATCACGCCGGCCGGCGCATGCTCGACTTCTCGAGCCAGTTGGTCAACGTCAACATCGGGCACCAGCATCCTGCCGTCGTCGCAGCCATCCGTGCACAGGCCGAGGAGCTCGCCACGATCGGCCCCGCCACCGCCAACCTCGTCCGCGGTCGCGCGGCGCAGCGCATCCTCGACAAGGCGCCGGACGGGTTCGCGAAGGTCTTCTTCACCAACGGGGGCGCCGACGCGATCGAGAACGCGATCCGCATGGCGCGCCTTCACACCGGTCGCGACACGGTCCTGTCGACGTACCGGTCGTACCACGGCAACACGGGCGCGGCGATCGTCGCGACCGGCGACTGGCGACGGATGCCGAACCAGTACGCCCGCGGACACGTGCACTTCTTCGGCCCGTACCTGTACCGCTCCGAGTTCTGGGCGACGACGCCCGAGGAGGAGTCAGAGCGGGCGCTGCACCACCTCGAGCGCGTCATCCAGTCCGAGGGCCCCTCGACGATCGCGGCGCTGCTGCTCGAGTCGATCCCCGGCACCGCGGGCATCCTGCTGCCGCCGCCCGGCTACCTCGCCGGCGTGCGCGCGCTGGCCGACAAGTACGACATCGTCCTGATTCTCGACGAGGTCATGGCCGGCTTCGGCCGCACCGGGCGCTGGTTCGCGTTCCAGGGGTACGACGTCGTGCCCGACCTCATCACCTTCGCGAAGGGCGTGAACTCCGGCTACGTCCCGGTGGGCGGCGTCCTCATCTCGGACGCCATCTCGGCGACCTTCGACGACCGCGTCTTCCCCGGCGGCCTCACCTACTCCGGGCACCCGCTGGCCGCGGCATCCATCGTCGCCTCCATCGACGCGATGGAGGCCGAGGGGATCGTCGACAACGCCCGCCGCGTGGGCGAGGACGCGATAGGTCCGGGGCTCCGCGACCTCGGCACGCGGCATCCGCTCATCGGCGAAGTGCGCGGCGAAGGCGTCTTCTGGGCGCTCGAGCTCGTGTCGGACCGCGAGTCGCGCGAGCCGGTGGGCGCCGACGTGATCGGCCGGCTCAAGAAGGAGCTCACCTCGCGCGGCCTGCTGCCGTTCGCCGCCGACAACCGCATCCACGTCGTTCCGCCCTGCGTCGTCACCGACGGGGAGGTGCAGGAGGCGATCGCGATCTACGATGAAGCCCTGACGAGCGTCGAGGACGACCTCTTCTGACGCGTGCATCCCGCACTGCTGGGCGATCACGAATCGCTCAGGCGGATTCCAAAGGAGGAACACGACAATGACGGACACGATGGAGCACACCGAGACGGTGGGTGCCGAGACGACTGTCCTGGATCACTGGGTGAACGGCGCCCCCTGGGCGGGGTCATCCGATCGCACCGGACAGGTGTTCAATCCGGCACTCGGCGTCGTGCAGAAGCAGGTGCGGTTCGCATCGCGCGCGGATGTGGGCGAGGCGGTCGATGCCGCCTCGGCGGCGTGGGCGCTGTGGCGCGACGCGTCGATCGCGAAGCGCCAGGCGGTGCTGTTCAACTTCCGCGAGCTGCTGAACCAGCGCAAGCAGGAGCTCGCCGAGATCCTCACGGCCGAGCACGGCAAGGTGCTCTCCGACGCGCTCGGCGAGATCGCCCGCGGCATGGAGGTCGTCGAGTTCGCGTGCGGCGTCGGGCACCTCACCAAGGGCGCCTACTCCGAGAACGTCTCGACCGGCATCGACGTGTACACGCTCCGCCAGCCGCTGGGCGTCGTGGGCATCATCAGCCCCTTCAACTTCCCGGCGATGGTGCCGCTGTGGTTCTTCTCCGTGGCGCTCGCCGCCGGCAACGCCGTGGTGCTGAAGCCCAGCGAGAAGGACCCGACGGCCGCCAACTGGATGGCGGCGCTGCTGACCGAGGCGGGCCTGCCGGAGGGCGTCTTCAACGTCGTCCACGGCGACAAGGAGGCCGTCGACGCGCTCCTCGAGCACCCGGACGTGCGCGGGATCTCGTTCGTCGGCTCGACGCCGATCGCCAAGTACGTCTACGAGACCGCGACCGCGCACGGCAAGCGCGTGCAGGCGTTCGGCGGCGCGAAGAACCACATGCTGGTGCTGCCGGATGCCGACCTCGACCTCGCCGCGGATGCCGCCGTGAACGCGGGCTTCGGCTCGGCGGGCGAGCGCTGCATGGCGATCTCGGTCGTCCTGGCGGTCGACACGGTCGCCGACGAGTTCGTGAAAAAAGTGTCGGAGCGGATGAAGACGCTCCGCACCGGTGACGGCATGCGCGGATGCGACATGGGCCCACTCATCACCGGGCAGCACCGCGACAAGGTCACCTCGTACATCGACGTGGCGGCGTCCGACGGCGCCTCGGTGGTCGTCGACGGTCGCGACGTCGACATCGACGGCGACCCGAACGGCTTCTGGCTCGGCCCGACCCTCATCGACAACGTGCCGACGACCTCTTCGGTGTACGCCGACGAGGTGTTCGGACCGGTGCTTTCCGTCGTGAGGGTCGAGGGCTACGAAGACGGCCTCGACATCATCAACTCGAGCCCGTACGGCAACGGCACCGCCATCTTCACGAACGACGGCGGCGCGGCTCGGCGGTTCCAGCACGAGGCGACGGTGGGCATGATCGGCATCAACGTGCCGATCCCCGTACCCGTCGCGTACCACTCGTTCGGCGGCTGGAAGGCGTCTCACTTCGGTGACACGAAGGCGTACGGCCCGCACGCGTTCGAGTTCTTCACCGCCGAGAAGGCCGTCACGTCGCGCTGGCTCGATCCCTCGCACGGCGGGATCAACCTGGGCTTCCCGCAGCACGACTGACGTGTTTCGTCGCTCCTCGTTCGCTCAGTGGCCGATATCCGGTCGTTGAGCGAGCGAGATCCGGTCGTTGAGCGAGCGACTGAGGAACGAGCGATATCCGGTCGTTGAGCGAGCGAGGAACGAGCGCTATCCGGTCGTTGAGCGAGCGAGGAACGAGCGAGACGAAACGCCCTGGGCGGACGTGCGACGTCGGCTGAGCGCGTTTCGTCTCGCTCCCTCGCTCAACGACCGGGCAGCGGCGGCGCGAACACCGTCACCGCGCGCGGAATGGCGACGCAGCGCAGCGTGAAGCCTCCGGGCGCCCGCTCTTCGAGCTCGCCGTCGTGGACGAAGACCGAGGGATGCCCGTCCTCCAGGCGCACCGTCATCGCGAACTCCGCCACGACCAGACGCTCGACGTCGGAGCGCGGCGGCATGAATCTCACGGCCCGCAGCACGGCGGCAGTCCGCCGACCGAACGCGAGCGACGCCATCGCGCGCAGCCGTGTGCCCCGCGCGTGGTGGATGCGGACGTCGAGCGTCGACTCGACGAGCGTCTCGCGCTGCATCGTCGCGACGCGCTGCGGGTCGTTCCGTCCGATGCCGACGAACACCGACCACACCTGAGCGCGCCGGCCCTCGCGCACGATCGTCAGCGACTCCGCCGATCTGAGCGTCCGCCAGGCCGCCACGACCCCGCCCAGCCACTTGCCGAGCGAGGCCCGGCGCCGATCCCGTTCGTCGATCAGCTCGGGGTAGGTGCCCACCGACACCGCGTTGAGCGCCAGGATCGGCTCGCCGTCGTCGGCCCGTGCCTCGATCGCGCTGACGTCGATCGTCGTGCCGCCCTCGAGGGCGTCGATGGCGGTGTCGACGTCGTCGAGGCCGGCCGAGCGGGCGAAGTGATTGAAGGTGCCGCCGGGCATCACGAGGAGCGGGCGCTTGTGCTGGCGGGCGAGCGCGGCCATCCGCGACACGGAGCCGTCGCCGCCGTAGACGCCGAGCACCGCGGGCGGCTCGTCCGACCGCATCGCACCGGCGACGACCTCGGCGAGGTCCTCGCCCTCGGCGAGTTCGTGGATGGTGGCCGCGGGCAGTCGCGCCGCGAAGGTGCCAGCGGGGTCCGCGCGCACGACGGCGGTGCCGGAGGCGGCGTTGCGCACGATGAAGACGCCCCGGCCGTCGGTGAACGCGGGCGGCTCGGATGAGGGGGGCATGTTCCTGAGGCTACCTGCGTGGTCAGGCCGGGAGGACCGGCCGGTTCTCGTAGAAGGTCTGCAGGACGACCGTGGTGCGTGTGTTGACCGATGCGGCGGAGCGGATGTCGCGGATCAGCGTCTCGAGATGACGCGGCGATGCGACCCGCACCAGCAGCATGTAGCTCGCGTCGCCGGCGATCGAGTGGCATGCCTCGATCTCGGACAGGTGCTCGAGCAGCTCCGGCGCGTTGTCGGGCTGCCCGGGATCGAGCGGCGTGATCTCGACGAAAGCGGCGAGCGGCTTGCCGACGGCTTCGGCGTCGACGAGGGCGCGATAGCCGGTGATGACGCCGCGCGCCTCCAGCCGGCGCAGCCGCGTCTGCACCGCCGAGACCGAGAGTCCGACGGCCGCCGAGAGCTCGGCGAGCGTCGCGCGCGCGTTGCGCGACACCGCGCGCACGATGCCCGCGTCGATCTCGTCGTCGAGGCGTCCGGGGCCGTCTTCGCTCATGGCGCGAGACTACCAGCGACCTCTGACCGCCACAGGAAGCTTTCCGGTCAAACGTTCATCTCACCGGAACATATCCCGTAGACTCGGTGCGAGATCATCCTCGACTCGCAGATCGGAGGTTCATCATGCCCATCCCCGCCCGCAGCACGCAGGTCATCGTCGGCGAACCCGAGGTCGTCGAGGACGCCGGCCTCGCGGAGGGCAGCGGCGCCTGGCTCCAGCTCAAGCACGCCGCGACGGCGATTCAGGCGCTGCAGGTGCAGGACGGCTCGATTCCGGATGCCGCGTCCCACGCCGAGGCGCGCAGTCACGTTTCGGCGATCATCGCCGGCATCCGTGCGCTCGCCCCCGCCTTCCCACATGACGCCGACTACCTCGCGGCCTCGGTGCGCGACTTCGAGCGCTGGGAGGACGAGGGCTTCGGCATCCCCGACTTCCTCGATTCACTGCAGGCGTTCCAGCCGCAGCAGGACCGTGCCGACGGTATCCGTCATCTCGTCGTCTTCCCGATGTACACGCAGAACGGCTCGAGCGATCGCCGCGTGGAGGCGGTGCTCGTCGAGGTGATCTGGCCCGAGTTCATCGCGCGGCTCGAGGCGGGCGACTACGGCAACAAGCTGTTCGTCTCGCTGCGCTTCCTCGACTTCACACCGGGCTACGACACCAACAGCGCGGTGCTCTTTCCCGAGACTGTCGCGATGCGCGAGATCCCCCGGTTCACGTGGGGCGCGATCTTCCAGGACCGCGAGGCGGCGCGCTATCGGCGGGTCGTCAGGGCGGCCGCCGAGATCACGAGGCTCGAACTGCCGACCGACGCCGCGCGCATGCTCGATGACCAGGCGCTCACCGAGAAGACGTTCGTGATGTGGGACATCATCCACGACCGCACCCACATGCGGGGCGACCTGCCGTTCGATCCCTTCATGATCAAGCAGCGGATGCCGTACTTCCTGTATTCGCTGGAGGAGCTGCGGTGCGACCTCACGGCGTTCCGCGAGTGCGTCGCCATCGAGCGTCGGCTGACCGCCAGATCGGTTGCTGAGCCTGTCGAAGCACTTTCGCCCGCCGAGGCCGAGATGCTCGAGCACGCGAAGCTCGTGCAGTACGCGGTGATCTTCGACCGGATCTTCCGCTTCGCGATCACCGGATCCCGCGTGCGCAACTACGACGGACTCGGCGGCCAGCTGCTGTTCGCCTGGCTGCACCAGCGGGGCGTGCTGCACTGGACCGACACGGCTCTGTCGTTCGACTGGGAGAACGTGCCCGCCGCCGTCGTCGCGCTCGGTGAGGCGATCGACGAGCTCTACTGGCGCTCGATCGACCGGCCCAAGACCGCGCACTGGCTCGCGGCCTACGACCTCGTGCGCGCCACGCTGACGCCCAACCCGGCGTCGCACTGGGCCCGCGGGCTCCCGGACGAGATCCTCGCCGGCCCGCCGAAGGGCTACACCGATGCGGTGCTGAACGACGAGTTCCCGCTCTCCATGTTCTTCGAGGCGCTCGACAAGAAGATGAAGCCGGTCATCGAGTCGACGGCCGGCATCACCGGCTGAGCCGCGCATCGCCGCTCCTCTGTCACCGGCCACCGGTCCTCGGCGAGATCCCACGATCTCGCCGAGAACGCCGGTCGCCGGCGCCGAGGACATGGTCGTTCGGCGAGACCGCACGATCTCGACGTGGAAGGGTAGGAGCATGAGCGTCGAAGGCAGACTCGTCGTGATCGCCGGCGCGACCAGCGCGTCGGGCCTCGCGGCCGCACGCGCCCTGATCGCCGACGGCGCGCGCGTCGTAGCCGTCGGGCGCGACGAGGGCCGGCTGCGCGAACTCGAGAAGGCCGTCCGGTCGGATGCCGGGCTCCTGACGCAAGACGCGGAGGCGCTGCGCACTGAGGTGTGCGACCTCACCGACGAAGCTTCCGTCACGACGCTGGCGGAGCGGGTGCACGCGGCCGATGGCACGATCGACGGCGTGCTGCACCTGGTGGGGGGCTGGCGCGGCGGCGGTGGGCTTGCCGGGCAAAGCGACGAGGACTACCGCTTCCTCGAGCGCTCCTTCACCGCGCTGCGTCACGTCAGCCGGGCCTTCGACGCCGACCTGCGTGCGTCCGACGCCGGGCGTCTCGCGGTCGTGTCATCCACCGCGGTGACGCGTCCGCTCGCGGGCGGCGCGAACTACGCCTCGGTCAAGGCCGCGACCGAGGCCTGGACGCGCGCGGTCGCGCAGGGCTTCGCCAAGGACGCCCGGGATGCCGGCAAGCCGCTGGCCGCGGCATCCGTCGTCTTCCGCGTGAAGAGCCTCTCGGGACTCGAAGAGGCGCTCGCACAGAGATTCACCGACCTCTGGGCCACTCCCGCCGACGAGACCAACGACACGGTCGTCGAGCTCACCGACCCGTCGCTCTGACGGCAGGCCTGAACCCCGCCGCGCGGCGCGCCGCGGCGCGCGAAGTAGATTGGACACCCGTGACCACGATCCACGACACCAACCTGCGGGGCTTCGCCTCGGACAACTACTCCGGCATCCACCCGGAGGTGCTCGCCGCCATCGCGGCAGCCAACGACGGCCACCAGGTCGCGTACGGCGAGGACGTGTACACCGAGCGACTGCAGTCCGTGATGGCGCAGCACTTCGGCGAGGGGATCGAGGCGTACCCGGTCTTCAACGGCACCGGCGCGAACGTGGTCGGCCTGCAGTCGATGCTCCCCCGCTGGGGCGCGGTGATCGCGGCGACCACCGCTCACATCAACGTCGACGAGGGCGGCGCCCCCGAGCGCGTCGGCGGCATCAAGATCCTCAACGTGCCGACGGACGACGGCAAGCTCACGCCCGAGCTCATCGACCGCGAGGCGTGGGGCTGGGGCGACGAGCACCGCGCTCAGCCGCTCGTGGTGTCGATCACGCAGTCCACCGAGCTCGGCACGCTCTACACCCCGGACGAGCTCCGGACGATCGCCGAGCACGTGCACGGCCACGGCATGCACCTGCACATGGATGGTTCCCGCATCTCGAATGCCGCCGCATCCCTCGGACTTCCCCTGCGCGCCATCACGCGCGACGTGGGCGTCGACGTGCTGAGCTTCGGCGGCACGAAGAACGGGGCGATGCTCGGCGAGGCGATCGTCGTGCTGAACCCGGACGCGTCCCGCGGCCTGACGTACCTGCGCAAGCTCGACATGCAGCTCTCGTCCAAGATGCGCTTCGTGTCGGCGCAGCTGGTCGCGCTGCTCGACGGCGATCTGTGGCTGCGCAACGCGTCGCACTCCAACGCGATGGCGCAGCGCCTGCGCGCGGGCGTGGAGGCAGGGCTTGCCGACGGGTCGATCCGCGGGGTCGCGTTCACGCAGCCGACGCAGGCGAACGGCGTCTTCGCCACCCTGCCCGAGGGTGTCGCCGATCGCCTCCGTGCCTCGTTCCGCTTCTACGACTGGGATGCCGCGAAGAACGAGGTCCGCTGGATGTGCGCGTTCGACACCTCGGAGAACGACATCGACGCGTTCATCGCGGCCATCGCCCGCGAGACCTCCGCCGCCTGAGTATGTCGGCGGCCCTCGGTCGTCGAGCGAGCGAGACGAAACGCCCCTCCTGGTGCCGCGGTCGTTGAGCGAGCGAGGAACGAGCGAGACGAAACGCCCCCCTGGTGCCGCGGTCGTTGAGCGAGCGAGGAACGAGCGAGACGAAACGCTCCTCCTGGTGCCGCGGTCGTTGAGCGAGCGAGGAACGAGCGAGACGAAACGCTCCTCCTGGTGCCCGGTCGTTGAGCGAGCGAGGAACGAGCGAGACGAAACGGCCCGCACCCCGGTGCAGAAGCCGGGTCCGGGGCGTTTCGTCTCGGGCGCGAGAGCGCCCTTCGCTCAACGACCGGAGTCAGTCGTCGCGTGACTCCTCGCGGTCCGCGACATCCTCGCCCTGCTCGTCGACCGTGATCTCGCTCTCTTCGCCGTCCTTCGCCTCGGCCTCGGAGGGGTCGGCGTCGGAGATCTCGGCGTCGGCGTCGGCGTCGGCGTCGGCGTCGGCCGGCTCTTCGGATTGCTCGGCGACATCGGCCGTCTGTTCGGCGCCATCGGATCCGCCGGCGTCGGCGTCCTCGACCTCGGCAGCCTCGACCTCCGCGACCTCGACCTCGGCAGCCTCGGGCTCGGCCGGCGCGCCGGGCGCGGCATCCGTCCCCTCCTGATCGGGGGATGCGACCAGCGCCGCACCCTCAACAGCGGAGGACGTGACCGCCGTCTCGGGGCGGATGAGCTCCTTCACCTCGGCCATGAAGCTCATCAGCTGGTGCTGCTGCCAGCGGAGCGTGCGCGTGCGGTCCTCGGCGTCGCGCAGCACGGACTGGGAGTGCGTCGTCACCAGGTCGATGATGCGCTCCGCCTTCACGTGCGCCCGCTCGAGGTGCTCGCGCGCACGCAGCTGCGCGTCGGCCTCGATCTGCTGGGACTGGGCCCGCATCAGCCGCTCGAAGTCCTCGGCCTTCACCGACACGCGCTGCGCGTGATCGAGCGACGCGGCGACCTGGTCGTTGGCGTCCTGCGTGATGCGCTCGGCGTGCGCCACCGCCTGGTTGTGCAGCACGAGGAACTCCTGGTGCGCATCGTCCTGACGACGGGTGAGGGATGCTTCGAACTCGAGTGCGCGCAGCCGCAGCTCGCGCACCGCCTCCTCGGCCTCGGACCGGTCGCGCGCCGTCTCTCGCGCGACACTCGAGCGGAGTACGGCCGCGCCCTTCTCGGCCTCGGAGCGGATGGCCGCGGCCTCGCGCTCGGCCTGCGACACCTTCTCGGCCGCGTGCGCCGCCTCGCGTTCGATGCGGGCCTCGTGCGCCGTCAGCTCGGTGTCGATCTTGAGTCGCACCTGCTGGGCCTCGTGCTGCGCCTGCGAGACGATGCCCTCGGCCTCGGCCTGTGCCGACGACCGGCGGTTCGCGATCTCTTCGCGGGCCGCCTCCAGCAGGCGGTCGCCCTGGATGCTCGCGTTGCGGATGAGCAGGCTCGCCTGGTCCTCGGCGACGCGCAGCACCTCTTCGAACTGCTGACGATTCGGCGACTCCGTGGTCGCCCCGACGAGCTCGTCGCTCAGGGTCTGCACGCGCTGCTCGGCGTCGGCGATCTTGGCGTTCGCGAGCTCGAGCTCGCCGCGCAGGCGCGCGACGACGTCGCCCTCTTCCTCACGGGCGGCGGATGCCTCGGATGCGACCCGCTCGACCTCCGCGCGACGGCTCTCCTCGGCGTCGGCGAGCGCCGCCTCCAGCCGTTCGATCTCCGCCTGCTTGGCCTCGAGCGCGGCGTCGAGCTCCGCGCGCCGGGCGGCGATCGCCGCGTCGATCTCGGCCTGGCGCTTCTCCGCAGCGGCCTGCAGCTCTGCCTCCAGCCGTTCCGCCTTGGCACGGCTCTGCGCGACCGCGGCACCGGCGCGGCGCTGGTGCTGCTTGAGCTGCGCCACCTCGTCGTGCGCCGCACGTACGCGGGCGTCCAGTCCGGCGATCGCGGCGTCGACCTCTTCCTTGTCGTACCCGCGGAAGGTCGTCGTGAACCCCGACCCGAAGGAGGTCGTCGCCCCGCCGCCGCCGATGAGGTTGTCGAACGGCGTCGGGTCATCCTGGCCCGGGTTTCCGGTGTTGACGGCGTGGTCGGACATCGGTGCGTCTCCGCTTCTGGCTTGCTGTGTCGGCGAGTGCTCTCGGCGGAGGCGTGCGTGCCGTGCCACGGCGCCGGCGAACATGTCGCCTCGCGCGCGAGCAGCGGTGGCCGCACCGTCCTCGACGACACCGGGGGGTTGTGTCGCAGGTGGCTGCGCAGGGGGTAGGTGAACCCTACATCGCTCGACTGTCTGCAGGAAACCTCAGGAGCCGGCGAGCCACTCCCGGTACGCGTCGAACGACGACGGACGCCCGAGGAAGCCCTCGACGAGGTCGTTCGCGTCACGCGATCCGCCGCGTTCGAGCACCTCGGCGCGGTAGCGGCGGCCGGCCGCGGCATCCATCAGTCCCCCGCTGAAGCCGCTCAGCAGATCGCGTGCGATCACGAGACTCCACTGGTAGGTGTAATAGCATGCGCCGTACCCGGTGAGGTGGCCGAACCCCGCGTAGGAGTGCAGTCCCGGCAGGGGCTGCACCGGGCTGGCGGCGGCGTAGAGCCGTTCGGTCTCGGCCTGCAGGTCCGCCGGCCGGTCGACGTGCAGGTGGTACGAGACGTTCGCGTGCCCCAGCTGCCGCCGCACCTCCAGGGCACGACCGAAGGCGTCGGCCGTACGCATGCGCGCCACGAGGTCGGCGGGGATGGGCTCGCCCTCCGCGTTGCCGCTGAACGAGGCAAGCACACCGGCATCCCACGCCCACTCCTCGAGCAGCTGGCTCGGCGCCTCGACGAAGTCCCACTCCGTCGCCACTCCGCTGAACCGGGCGAAGCGCTGGCGTCCGCCGAGGATGTCGTGCACGAGGTGGCCGAACTCGTGGAAGAACGTCAGCACCTCGTCGTGCTCGAGAAGGCCACGGGAGAAGTTGCAGAGCAGCGCCGCCTCGGGCAGCACACGGTCCACGACGCCCGGTGCGAGCGGGAAGCAGGCGGCGTGGCTGAACTTGCCTTCTCGCGGGTGCAGGTCGAGGTGGATGCGTCCGAGCCGCTCACCCCCGCGCGTCACGTCGAACGACTGCACGTCGTCGTGCCAGGCGGGCGAATCCACCCGGACGTACTCGACGTCGAGCAGACGGCCGGTGACGTCGAGCACGCCCGCCACGACCCGCTCGAACGGGAAGTACGAGCGGACGAGCTGGGCATCCACGTCGTACTGCTCCCGCTTGATCGCGCCCAGCAGGTACCAGAAGTCGGCGATGGTCACGACCTGCGCGTCGGGCACATCGTGCCGCAGACGCTCGAGCAGCTGCGGATACTCGGCCTCCGCCGCCGAGCGCGAGGCGTCGTCGAGCCGCGCCAGGAAAGCCGGGATCGCCGCGCCGGAGCCGATCATGCGGGTCTCGGTCTCGTAGTCCGCCCAGTCGGGATAGCCCAGCAGCCGGGCGCGCTCCGCGCGGACCTCGAGCAACTCCGCGAGGATCGCGTCGTTGGTGGGCCACGCGAGGTCGTTGTAGGCGCTCACCAGGGCGATGCGTGTCTCCCTGTCGCGGGCGTAATCGCGCACGGGCATGAGATCGGGGTAGTCGGTCGACAGCGTCACGCGGCCGTGCTCATCGGCGGGGTGGGAATCGAGGAAGTCCTGGGGCATGCCGCCCAGTCCGTCGACGGGGACGGTGATCTCGCGACGCCCGTCGCGGATGTTCCGAGAGAAAGCCAGCGACAGCTCGGTGTCGCGGTCCGCCAGCTGCCGGGCTCGCTCGCGGTCGGCGTCGTCGAGTTGCACGCCGGCGCGGCGGAAGTCGCGCAGCAGGTGGTCGAGCAGGCGGGCCTGATCGTCGTCCAGGCCGGTGGTCGCGGCATCCGCGAAAGCCGTCCACAGGTCGCGGTCGAGCAGCCGCGCCGCCGACAGCGACTCGACGGCCTGCACCTGCGCCTCTGCGCGGTCGCGCACCGCTGCTTCGGGGTGCGACTCACTCAGCAGATACGACTCGCTCAGCGCCTCGCTCAGTGCGAGGTCGGCGTCGTTCCAGAGCTCCAGACGCTCGGCGGTGGTGAGCGCCGGCTCGGTCTTCAACCGCTCGTCGATCTCGTTCACGCGTGCGATGCGGGCGGCGGGCCGCTCGTCGACGAAGGCCGCCCAGCCGGCGGCGTCGGACGGGAAGGGCAGGGGTTCCGGGGTCACCCTGCGAGCCTATGTGCCCGCTCCGACAGCGCGCGAGGCGATTCCGCGCCGAGCGGACTGCTCAGCGCAGCGCCCCGACGCTGGCCAGTGCGAGACGTACGAGGGTGCCCCGTCCGCCTTCCATCTCGGCCGAGAGGGCATCGGATGCCGCCTCATCGGGCGTCAGCCACGTGACCTCGAGCGCATCCTGGCGCGGCTCGCAGGTGCCTGTGACGGGCACGACGAACGCGAGCGACACGGCGTGCTGACGATCGTCGTGGTACGCGCTCACGCCCGGGAGCGGGAAGTACTCGGCCACCGTGAAGGGCGTCGGCTGCGGGGGAAGCATCGGGAAGGCCATCGGCCCGAGGTCGTTCTCGAGGTGGCGGAAGAGCGCGTCGCGGACCGTCTCGCCGTAGCGGACGCGGCCCGAGACGATGGTGCGCGAGATCTCGCCGACCGGCGTCGCGCGCAGCAGGATCCCGACCTGCGTGACCTGTCCCATCCCGTCGGTGCGCACCGGCACACCCTCGACGTAGAGCATCGGCAGGCGTCGGCGGGCCTCCTCGAGCTCGATGTCGCTCAGCCAGGCAGGGTTCGAGATGTTCCCCGCAGGCGGGCCGAACGGCTCGTCGCCCGCAGGTTCGGGGTCGGGAGTGCGCACGGACATGCCTCCTGTATACCCGCTCCGTCCCGTTTCCACCGCGCGTCCTCGCCGCTGAGGCCGACGCGTCAATAGTCTGAGGGCATCGTTTCCGGGAGGACGCCATGGCAGTGGACCCGCCTCAGACGCGCATCAGCCGTATCCAGGACATCGTCGGCGTGTTCGTGCTGTCGATCACCGCGGTGCTCACCGCGTGGTGCGGCTTCGAGTCGTCGAAGTGGGGCGGCGAGATGTCGATCGCGTTCAGCGAGGCGTCGGGCGCCCGCATCCAGGCCGCGAGTGCCGAGAACGAGGCGCGGGCGGCTCAGCAGTTCGACCTGTCCGTCTACGCGCAGTGGGTGCTGGCCGAGGGCGAAGGCGACGAAGAGCTGGCGCAGTACATCCAAGATCGCTTCCAGCCGTGGTTCGCGGTCGCCTTCGACGCATGGCAGGCCGACGGCATGCAGGAGAATGCCCCCTTCATCCGCGAGGAGTACGTGCCACCCGGCGAGGTGGAGGCGGTGGAGCTCAACGAGCGCGCCGACGCCAAGTTCGCCGAGGCTCTCGAGAGCAACCAGCGCGGCGACAACTATTCGCTCCTCACGGTGCTGTTCGCCCTCGTGCTCTTCCTGACGGCGATGTCGCAACGCGACGTGCGGACCTGGATCGGTCGGGTGCTGCTGGGGCTCGCGCTCGTCGTGATGACAGTGGGAGTCGGCATCCTGCTCACCTTCCCCATCAAGATCTGACCCGCGTACCCCGGATACGCGCCGGGTTGCCGAGGCCTGATGCCGGCGTCGCCGGTCGGTGGCAGGATGTCGGCATGCCGGAAGCGCTCGTCCTCGATGCCGACGCCGTGCTGTGGTCGACCGACCGGTCCGGCCTCCACGGCCGGCACCTGCTGCTGCTCCTGCACGGCTACGGCGCCGACGAGCACGACCTCTACCCGCTCCGCCAGTACCTGCCCGACACGTTCGTCGTGGCGAGCCTCGCGGCGCCGCTCGCGCCGCCGTGGCCGGCACCCGGCCGATCCTGGTATCCGATCGAAGGACTTGAAGGGCGCGATGCCTCGCACGTGACCCGCGCGGCCCGGGCCGTGATCGCGTGGATCGACGAGCATGCGGCGGGCGCGGCATCCGTCGGTCTCCTCGGCTTCTCGCAGGGCGGTGCCGTCTCGCTGCAGGCGATGCGCCTCGACCCGCCGCGCTTCGCGTACGCCGTCAACCTGTCGGGCTACGCCACGCCGGGCGATGTGCCGGGAGACGCCGAGCTCGCCGAGCTGCGCCCACCGGTGTTCTGGGGACGGGGGACGAACGACGACGTCATCCCCGAGTTCGTGGTCACCCACACGACGCAATGGCTGCCCGAGCACGCCGACCTGAGCGGCCGGGTCTACCCGGGGCTGACGCACAGCGTCTCGGAGCAGGAGATCGCCGACGTCGCGGCCTTCCTCGACAAGCGGCTGACCGCGCTCGACGGCGCCCGCGGACTCTGACGATTCCGGCACCTCCCCGCAATCCCGCCCGGCGCTAGCGATCGCCGGCAGGCGGTTCCTGACGGGCCGCCGAGGTGCCACGGCGTCGGGCGCTCGCGGCGGCGAACACTCCCGCGAACACCGCACCGAGGGCGAACCCGAGTGCGATCCCGACCGCCACGTTCCCGAGGGCGACCCCCAGCGAGGTGCCGAACGCCACGCCCATGCCGATGCCGCCCGCGAGGGCGACGACCCATGCCCGGGCAGCGGACCGAGGGATGCGGGGGGACGGCGTCGAGTCGCTCATGGCTCCCACGCTACGGTCGGGCGCGAGCGGCGTACTCCCCCGCGCGACGGAGATCTCCTCACCCATCTCTCCGCGTCATCCGCTATGGTGTCTCTCGGCCTTTGTCCCCTCGGTGAGGAACTCCCTTGAAGCTGATCGACGCTCGCGCGCTGTAATCGCGCTGCTCCGTCGACCCTCGACGTCTCGCAGCGCCTGAAGATTCCGCGCTGCACGTCGACCACCGCTTCCCCGCCGTTCTCGGGCTCTTCTGCGCCCCCGGCATTCCGGGCGGATCCGCGGTCCGCGGTGTCAGCGCATGACCGACACAGGAGGCCTCATGCCCGCACACACCCTCACACCCGTCATCATCCTCGACCGGGTCTCGTTCACCTGGGCCGACGGCACCGTCGCCCTCGCCGACGTCTCCGGATCGTTCGGCACCGGCCACACCGGCCTCGTCGGGCGCAACGGCTCCGGCAAGTCCACGCTGCTGCGCCTGATCGCCGGAGACCTGACACCCTCCGCGGGGCACATCTCGCGGACAGCGGATGCCGCGTACCTGCCGCAGCGGCTGACGCTCGAGGTCGACCGGCCCGTCGCCGACCTGCTCGGCGTGGGCGACACGCTCCGCGCGCTGCGCGCCATCGAATCCGGCGACGCCGATCCCCGTCACTTCGACGCGGTCGGCTCCGACTGGGACATCGAGGCGCGCGCACACGCCGCACTCGCCGAGGCCGGACTCGCACCCGACATGCTGGACCGCAACGTCGGTCAGCTGTCGGGGGGCGAGGCGGTGCTCACCGCGATCGCCGGCATCCGGCTGCGCGGTCCCGAGATCGCCCTCCTCGACGAGCCGACCAACAACCTCGACCGCGACGCCCGCGCGCGCCTGTACGACATGGTGCGCTCGTGGCGGGGCGCCCTCGTCGTGGTGAGCCACGACACGGCGCTGCTCGAGCTGATGGACGACACCGCCGAGCTGTACGCGAACGAGCTGTCGGTGTTCGGCGGCCCGTACTCGCAGTGGCGGGCCTGGCTGGATGCCGAGCAGGGCGCCGCCCGCGACGCCGAGCGCGCGGCGCGCCAGGCCGTCAAGCGCGAGAAGCGCCAGCGCATCGAGGCCGAGACGACGATCTCGCGCCGCGCCGCGATGGGGCAGAAGGCGTTCGACGAGAAGCGCGTGCCGAAGATCGTCGCGAACGGACGCCGGATGGCGGCCCAGGTCTCGGCGGGCAAGCTGCGCGGCGAGAAGGCCGACCGCGAGGCATCCGCTCGAGAAGCCCTCGATGTCGCCGAGCGCCGCGTGCGCGACGACGACATCGTGAAGATCGACCTGCCCGACCCCGGCGTTCCCGCGGGGCGCCGCATCGCCACGCTCGGCGACGGCGAGCGCACGTGGGTGATCCAGGGACCCGAGCGGGTCGCGCTGATCGGCCCCAACGGCGCCGGAAAGACGACCCTGCTGGAGCGCCTTGTGGGACCGGCGCGCGCCGACGCTGTACCGTTCTCAGGATCGGCCGCGGGCCACGCCGATGACAGCCCCGGAAATCCGGGATCGGCGGCGGCCGCAGGCCCGGATGTCCTGAGAACGGTACGCGGGGAGCTGCACACCGACCGCATCGGGTACCTGCCGCAGCGTGTCGACGGCCTCGACGACGCGGCGTCGGTGCTCGACAACGTCGTTCCCTCGGCGCCCGGTGTGACGATCGTCGAGCTGCGCAACCGGCTGGCGAGGTTCCTCATCCGAGGAGCAGCGGTCGAGCGCCCGGTGGGGACGCTGTCGGGCGGCGAGCGCTTCCGGGTGGCTCTCGCCCGGCTCATGCTCGCCGATCCGCCGCCGCAGCTGCTGGTGTTCGACGAGCCGACGAACAACCTCGACCTCGACACGGTCGACCAGCTCGTCGACGCGATCGCCGCCTACCGGGGTGCGGTGCTCGTGGTGAGCCACGACGACGCATTCCTCGAGCGCATCGGCGTCAGCCTCGTGCTGGAGCTCGACCGCGACGGCAGCCTGACGGAGCGCTGACCCGGGGCTGCGGCATCCGTCCCGCTCGTGTGGGGACGGATGCCGCGGCGCGGGGTCCTGCCCGACCCCGGCCTGCTCCCCTCGCGCTCCGGGGGCCAGCACCCGTGCGTCGCCGGCCCGGCTCGCGGATGATGAAGACATGAACGCACTCGTCAGACCTCAGCAGGGCCGATGGATCGCCGGCGTCTGCGCCGCCGTCGCCAACCGCTTCGGGTGGAACGTGACCCTGATCCGGATCCTCACCGTCATCGCCGTCGTCTTCTTCGGCCTGTCGCTGTGGGCCTACATCCTGCTCTGGATCCTGGTCCCCTCCGAGCACTGAGATCCCGCGGCGGTCAGCGCCAGTCGGACGCCGCCGCGTACGCGAGGGCGATCGCGGCGTCGTCCGCCGACCACGGCGCATCCGTCGAGATGTACGCCGTGAGGCTGTTCACGCCGTCGGTCAGCACGTAGCTGGCAGTCGGCGTCGACTGGGCGGGGGCCTCACGCCAGGCGGTGATCCCGGGTACACCGGTGTCGAAGGGCTCATTCTCGGTCGCGGTCGGCAGTCCCCACGCCTGGCCGGCGGCGGAGTACACCTCGATCGTGTGCGCGCCGTCGCCGAGGTAGCAGTTCGACCAGTTCGATGCGTGAGCCGCCATCAGCACGCCGGGCAGCGGCGGATCGATGTACCCGCCGGTGTCCCCGGTCAACATCGCATCGAGAAGGCCGGACATCGTGTCACCGAGGGCCGCGCAGTCCAACTCGGACCACCACCCCGCACGGTCGCGCGTCCACGGCTCGCTGTCGGCCGCACGGACGTTCTCGACGACGACGTTCGCGAGCGCCGACGTCCAGGCGTCGATCTCGGCGCGATCCATTCCGGGGAAGTACTCGAACGACGCGCTGAACCAGAGGTCCTCCGTCTCCGCACGCCCGGAGCAGACCCAGTCCGGGTCGCACTCCTCGAAGTAGTACGGCACCTGATCCGCCGGGAACCGGGCACCATCGAGTCCGGCAGCAGGGAGGATCTCGACCACCACTCCTGAACTCCCTCCACTCCAGCGGCAACCGAGTCCACCCGCGTTCCCGACGTCGCCGTCGCTGTGAGAGGACGTGAGCTGCAGCTCAGCGCCGGTGACCGAGCGCAGGTCCGCGGGAGTGAGCGCGGCAGCGCAGTCGCCCTCGAGCAAGACGGGTGGTTTTTCGCCGGGGCCGACGACGAGAGGCTGCGCGCTCGGCGTCGGCGACGGCGTCGCATGCGCGGTCGGCGTGGCTGTCGCTTCCGGCTGCTGTTCCGCCGGCGCGCACGCGGTGAGGGCGCCGAGAACAGCGAGCGCGGCGAGGGCAAGGGCGAAGGATCGTCGCACAGCATCTCCATCGAGGGGGGTCACGCGACTCTATCGACGGCGAACCGCAGGGGACGCACGGATTCCGCAACGATTCGGACACACGGCCGCGGTCGTCCTGCGGCTGCGGGCCGGCGTCCTGCGCTGGATCCCAGCCCCTCCGACCCCCGCGCTCCGCGGCAGCCGTTCGCCGGGGCCCTGGCGGGCCCCCGTCCGGCGCGCCATGATGAACCCATGCACCGCCTGGTCCGTCCCCGACGGGGACGCATGATCGCCGGGGTCTGCCAAGGCATCGCGGACCGCTTCGGCTGCAGCGTGGTGCCGGTGCGCGTGCTCACGGTCGCGTCGACGGTGTTCTTCGGCGTTTCGATCCTGATGTACCTGCTGCTGTGGATCCTCCTGCCGGAGGAGGGCTGACGCCGGCGAGGGACGAGTCGCCCGCAGGCCGGCCTTCTGAGCGCGGTGGCAGCGAGCACGCCCGCCGATCAGGGCTTCTTCGGCTCCTTCGTGCGTCCTGGGGCGGTGCCGCTGTTGCCTGGACCACTCGGCGGCTCGGCCTCCGCGGTCGGCGGCGGGGTGGGAAC
>NZ_JBJDRK010000039.1:0-49862 GCF_044987405.1 Microbacterium sp. ZW T2_14
AGCCCGCCTGATGCCCGACTCATCGCCTGACGGCGACGCCGTACCCTCGTCGCGCCGCGCGGCGCGACGAGGGTACGGCGTCGCCGTCAGGCGATGAGTCGGGCATCAGGCGGGCTCCTGGGGGACGGGGGTTCCGGGGGGTCGTCCGGTGCTCTTCTCGACGTCGAGCGCTTGCTGGAGCAGGACGACCGCGGCGACCTGGTCAACGATGCTACGCGAAGATCGCTGGGATCTGCCCGAACTGCGCAGTGCCGCGTGTGCGGAGACGGTCGAGAGGCGCTCGTCGACGAGGCGTACGGGAAGAGCGGATGCCGCCGCCAGCGCGGCCGCGAAGTCACGCGCGTCCTGCGTGGAGGCGGTGTCCTCACCCCGGAGATTCATCGGCAGGCCCACGAGCAGTTCGACGGCCGAGTACTCCTCGGCGAGGGCGGTGATCCGCGCCACCGAGGCGTCGTTGCGTGGCACCGTCTCGACCGGCGTCGCCAGCAGACCATCGGGATCGCACGTCGCGACACCCACCCGCGCCTTGCCGACGTCGATGCCGAGGCGTCTGCCCCGTCTGAACCCGCTCACCGGCGCCCGCCGTTCACGCGCCGAGTGCGTCCTTCACGGCGGTCAGCGCCGCGGGCAGGGCCGCGGCATCCGTCCCACCGCCCTGTGCCACGTCGTCGCGTCCGCCGCCGCCGCCGCCGAGGACGCCGGCCGCGCCCTTCGCGAGCACGCCCGCCTTGGCTCCCGCGGTGCGGGCCGCCTCGTTGGTGGTGACGATGACGACCGGCCGGTCGTTGACGACCGCGCCCAGCGCGACGACGGCGGCGTCCGAGCCGAGACGCTCGCGCACCTGCAGCGCGAGCGAGCGCACGTCGTCGGCGGAGGCCGCCGTGCCGAGGGGCTCGGCGACGACGAGCGTCTCGCCCACCCGGGTCGCGGTGGCTGCCAGTGCGGGCAGCCGGTCGCCGAGCGCCTTGGACTCGAATGCGGCGATCTTCTTCTCCGCGGCCTTGAGGTTGGCCTGGAGCTCCGCGATGCGCGCGGGCAGCTGGTCGCGTGGCGCCTTCAGCGACGTCGTGAGCTGCGACACGATGGCGCGCTCGGCCGCCAGCGAGCGGAACGCATCGAGGCCGACGAGCGCCTCGACCCGTCGGTTGGCGGCGCCGACCGACGACTCGCCGAGCAGGCTGATGAGCCCGATCTCGGCGCTGGTGGAGACGTGCGTGCCCGCGCAGAGCTCGCGCGACCACGGGCCGCCGATGTCGACCATGCGCACCGTGTCGCCGTACTTCTCGCCGAACAGCGCCATCGCACCGAGCGACTTCGCCTCGTCGAGCGGCAGCACCCGCGTGGTGACCTCGAGGTTGTCGCGCACGGCGTTGTTGGCGATCTCCTCGATCTCGGTCTTCGTGGCGTCGGACAGCGCCTGACCCCACGAGAAGTCGAAGCGCATGTAACCCGCCCGGTTCAGCGAACCCGCCTGCGTCGCGGTCTTGCCCAGCGTGTCGCGGAGCGCCGCATGCACGAGGTGGGTCGCGGAGTGGGCCTGGCGCGCCGCACGGCGGTTCGCGGCATCCACCACCGTCGTCGCGGGCTGACCCACGCCGACCTCGCCGGTCGACACCTCGACGGTGTGGCTGATGAGCCCCGCAACCGGCTTCTGCACGTCGAGCACCTCGAGCTCGTAGCCGGGGCCGACGATGACGCCCTTGTCGGCGACCTGGCCGCCGGACTCGGCGTACAGCGCGGTCTCGGCCAGGATCACCTCGGCGATCTGACCGACGCTCGCACGGTCGACAGAGACACCGTCGACGAGGATGCCGAGCACCTGCGACTCCGCCTCGAGGTCGGTGTAGCCCGTGAAGACGGTCTCGCCCTGCGCCCGCAGGTCGCGGTACACGCTGGTGTCGGCGAGCTGGCGCTTGCGGGCACGGGCATCCGCCTTGGCGCGGGCGCGCTGCTCCTGCATGAGGCCGTCGAACGCCGCACGGTCGACGCTGAGGCCGGCCTCCTCGGCGATCTCGAGCGTCAGGTCGATCGGGAAGCCGTACGTGTCGTGCAGCAGGAACGCCTCGGACCCGGTGAGCGTGGTGCCGCCGGTCGCCTTCGTCTCGGCGAGGGACTCGTCGAGGAGCGACTCCCCTGCTGCGAGCGTGCGGAGGAACGTCGCCTCTTCGGCCAGCGCGTACTGCGAGATGCGCGCCCAGTCGGTCTCGACGACCGGATAGGCGTCCTTCATGGCGTCGCGGGATGCCTCGAACAGCACGCCGAACGTCGGCCCGTCGACGCCCAGCAGGCGCATGGAGCGGATCACGCGGCGCATCAGGCGGCGCAGGATGTAGCCGCGGCCGTCGTTCGCCGGCGTGACGCCGTCGGACATCAGCATCAGCGACGAGCGGACATGGTCGGCCACCACGCGGAACCGGACGTCGTCGTCATGGTTCGCGCCGTACGTGCGACCGGACAGCTCGACCGCCTTGTCGAGCACCGGCCGCACCTGGTCGGTCTCGTACATGTTGTCGACGCCCTGCTTGATGAACGCGATGCGCTCCAGGCCCATGCCGGTGTCGATGTTCTTGTTCGGCAGCTCCCCGACGATGTCGAAGTCGTACTTCGAACGCACGTTGGTGATCTCGTACTGCATGAACACGAGGTTCCAGATCTCGACATAGCGGTCGTCGTCGGTAGCGGGACCGCCGTCGATGCCGTACTCCGGACCACGGTCGAAGAAGATCTCGGAGCAGGGACCGGCGGGTCCCGGCAGGCCGGTGCTCCAGTAGTTCGTGTCCTTGCCGAGGCGCTGGATGCGCTCCTCGGGCAGGTCCGTGAGCTTCAGCCAGAGATCGTGCGCCTCGTCGTCCTCCTCGTAGACGGTGACCCACAGGTCCTTCTCGTCGAAGCCGAGCCCGCCGTCGGCCTCGGGGCTCGTCAGCAGATCCCAGGCGTAGCGGATCGCGCCTTCCTTGAAGTAGTCGCCGAACGACCAGTTGCCCAGCATCTGGAAGAAGGTGCCGTGACGCGGCGTCTTGCCGACCTCTTCGATGTCGTTGGTGCGGATGCACTTCTGGTTGTCCGCCGCGCGCGCGTACGGCGCGGGCACGTCGCCCGAGAGGTACGGGATGAACGGCACCATGCCGGCCACCGTGAACAGCAGGGCCGGGTCGTCGGTCACCAGCGATGCCGAGGGGACGATGGTGTGGCCGTTCTTCTCGAAGTAATCGAGGAAGCGCTGTGCGATCTCGGCGGTCTTCATTCGGGTCCTTGCGTGTGCGTGCGAATGCGTGCGTGTCGGGGGGGGGGGTATCCGGCGACCGGTGCCGAGGCCCGGACGCCGGGGAGGGGGTGACGGATCAGTCGGTGAGCTTGTCGGCGGCGCCCTGGACGGCGCCTGCCGCGTTGTCGACGACATCGGACGCCGCGGTCCGGGCTGAGCCCACGGCGTCGGCGGCAGCATCCCGCACGTCGTCGACCAGGCCCGAGAACCGCGCTTCCTGCTCGCGGTAGGCGTCGCCCATGCGGTCGGTGAACTCCGTGATGCGGGCATCGACGTCGGCGAGGATCTCGTGGCCGCGCGGGTCCTTGTCGACCAGGTGCGCGAGCACGAATCCGCCGGCGATGCCGAACACGAACCACAGGAGGTTCTTCATGTCATCACTTCCTCGCGGGCCGCCGGGGCGCGGCATCCCCCCATCGTATGCCGAAACGATCGTCGTGATGCCGATGCGGATGCGCCGTCCGGCGACGACGAAGGGCGCCGGGGATGAACCCCGGCGCCCTTCTGCTTCGGTCGTCGAGCGAACGAAGCCAGACGAAACGCTTAGCGCGCCGCGTAGTACTCGACGACGAGCTGGACTTCGCAGACCACGGGGACCTCGGCACGCTTGGGGCGACGCACGAGACGGGCCTGGAGCTTGTCGAGCTCGACCTCGAGGTAGCCGGGAACGGGCGGCAGGACCTCGGCGTGACCGCCGAGCGCTGCGACCTGGAAGGGCTCGATGCCCTCGCTCTTGGCCTTGACGTGGATGAGCTGACCCGGCTTCACGCGGAACGACGGGCGGTCGACGAGCTGGCCGTCCACGAGGATGTGGCGGTGCACGACGAGCTGGCGGGCCTGCGCGGTGGTGCGGGCGAAGCCGGCGCGCAGCACGAGCGCGTCGAGACGCATCTCGAGGAGCTCGACGAGGTTCTCACCCGTCAGGCCCTGGGTGCGGCGGGCCTCGTTGAACGTGTTGCGCATCTGCTTCTCGCGGATGCCGTACTGCTCGCGCAGACGCTGCTTCTCGCGGAGGCGGACGGCGTAGTCGCTGTCCTGCTTGCGCTTGGTGCGGCCGTGCTCACCCGGCGCGTAGGGGCGCTTCTCGAGGTACTTGGCTGCCTTGGGGGTCAGCGCGACGCCGAGGGCGCGGGAGAGGCGGACCTTGCGGCGGTCCTGGGACTTCGTTGCCACGAAGTGTTCCTTTCGATGACGCTGCCGTGTCTTTCACGGCTCGCGGACGTATCGCCCTGTCTTCGCCCTGTCCGGACTGCACGCCGGGGCATGCCGGAAGGTCGGTCAAGAAGAGAGGGGATGCCCGAAAACTGCGTTTCGAGCCCCTCAACCTTACCAGATCCGCGGGATGCCCCTCATGACAGGGTCGTCGTCATCGTTCGCCGTCGAGGATCCGGCGGATCTTCTCGAGGCGCGCCTGCACATCGCGCTCCGCACCGAGTGCCTTCGGCTCGTAATACCGGCGGCCCACGAGCTCGTCGGGCAGGTACTGCTGCGCGGCGATGCCGATCTCGGCGTCGTGCGGATACACGTACCCCTTGCCGTGACCGAGGCGCTTCGCACCCGGGTAGTGCGCATCCCGCAGGTGCACCGGCACGCGGCCGAAGCCGCCCGAGCGCACATCGGCGATCGCGGCGTTGATGGCCAGGTAGGCCGCGTTGGACTTCGCCGTCGTCGCCAGATAGACGGTCGCCTCGGCGAGCGGGATGCGGCCCTCCGGCATCCCGATGAACTGCACCGCATCGGCCGCGGCCACGGCCATCGGCAGGGCATGGGGGTCGGCGAGACCGATGTCCTCGGCGGCCGAGATGATGAGGCGCCGGGCGATGAAGCGGGGGTCCTCCCCCGCCTCGATCATGCGCGCCAGATAGTGGATCGCCGCATCGACGTCCGAGCCGCGGATGGACTTGATGAAGGCGCTGATGACGTCGTAGTGCTCGTCGCCCTGACGGTCGTACCGCAGGAGCGCCCGGTCGACGGCCTGGGCGACGTGCTCGGGCGAGATCACGGGCACGCCGTCGACGGCATCCTCGTCCTCGTCCTGGTCTTCGTCGCCGTCAGCCTCCTCGGGCACCGCCAGCGACGCCGCGGCTTCGAGGGCGGTCAGCGCCCGGCGGGCGTCGCCCGAGGCAAGGCGCACCAGGGCGTCGCGGGCCTCGTCGCTGAGCGCCACGGCGCCCGAGAGGCCTCGCGGATCGGCGACCGCGCGATCGAGGAGCATGCGGAGGTCGTCGTCGGTCAGCGGCTTGAGCGTGAGCAGCAGCGAACGCGACAGCAGCGGCGAGATGATCGAGAACGACGGGTTCTCGGTGGTCGCGGCGATGAGCACCACCCAGCCGTTCTCGACACCGGGAAGCAGGGCATCCTGCTGGGCCTTCGTGAAGCGGTGGATCTCGTCGAGGAACAGGATCGTGGACTGCCCGTACAGGTCGCGCTGAGTGAGCGCCTCCTGCATGACCTCGCGCACGTCGCGCACGCCTGCCGTGACGGCCGAGAGCTCGACGAAGCGCCGGCCGGAGGAGCGCGCGATGGCCTGCGCGAGCGTGGTCTTGCCGGTACCAGGCGGACCCCACAGGATCACCGATGTCGCCGCGCGGGCTGCGGCATCCGGATTGGCCAGCGTCACGAGCGGCGAGCCCGCGCGGAGCAGGTGCGACTGCCCTGCGACCTGATCGAGCGACGTCGGACGCATGCGCACAGCCAGGGGGGTCAGCCCCTGGAAGAGCGCGGTCGGACTCGTCACCTCACCAGGCTATCCCGCGCTCACGACACCGGATCGGCCGGTGTTTTGGTCGCCGCCGCGCGGCACCGTAGGATCAAGCCGCCCGGGTGAGCCTGCGGGCGTACCGAACGAGGAGGTCACGTGGCGACCGGTGGCAAAGACCGCGACACGCGGGCTGCGCGGGAGCGCACACGTCTGTACGAAGCGCGACGCCAGTTCCACGATGGCCAGGAGCGCCGTCGCACGCGTGACAACCTCATCGCGGGCATCGTCGGCGGTCTGCTGATCCTGGGCCTCATCGGCGCGCAGACCGCGTACTTCGTCGCCGGTCCCGGCGCCCCCGTGCCGTCTCCCTCCTCGACGCCCACCCCGACCTCCACGGTGCCGGGCCCGACCCCGTCGTCGACCGCGACGCCGGAACCGGGCGCGACTCCCACGCCGACGCCCTGACGTCACGCGGTCCGGCCGCAACGACATCGGAGACACGGCACCCGCCGTACTAGGCTGTGAGCCGTCCTACTCCCTACAGACGGCGCAAGCCGCGATGAGGTGCATTCCCGTGACTGCCGCAGCAGATTTCCAGCCCGAGACCGACGCCGAGAACACCGCGACCGACGAGACCGAGACTTCGGCCGTCGACGACGTCTCGCCCACAGCGGATGCCGTGGAGGATGCCGAGACCTCGGCCGACGCCGGCGGTGAGGCCCAGGGCGAATCCGAGCTCGAACCCGAGGCCGAGTCTCTGACCGAGACCGCCGCTGAGGCCGGCATCGACGAGGGATCGGACGACGACGTCGCGGAGGCCGATGCTGCGGAGCCTGCCGAGGCCGCGGAGCCTGCCGAGGCCGCGGAGCCTGCCGAGGCCGCGGAGCCCGCGGAGGCTGAGACTGCGGAGCCTGCCGACGCTGCAGCTGCGGAGCCTGCGGACGCCGAGACCGGGGAGCCCGCCGCGGCTGACGCCGCGGAGCCTGCAGACGCTGAAGCTGCGGAGTCCGCCGAGGAGGCGGCCGCGGAGACCGCGGAGGCACCGGCATCGACCCGGCCCGTGCCCACGCCCGCCGCACCGTCCCCGGCAGTGCCGCGACCGCGCCCGGTGCCCAAGCCGGCGGCGGCGAAGCCCGCCGTCTCCGAACCCGCTCCGTCGTCGGGTGAGCCGTGGGGCCGTGTCGACGAGGACGGCACCGTCTCGGTCCGCGAGGCCGGCGGATGGCGCGTGGTCGGACAGTACCCGGACGGCTCCCCCGAGGAGGCCCTCGCGTACTTCGAGCGCAAGTACGCCGACCTGGCGAGCGAAGTGACGCTTCTCGAGGTGCGCCACCGCCGCGGCGGCGCATCGGTCGCCGACCTGCGCTCGACCGCGCGCACGATCAACGGCAAGCTTCAGGATGCGGCGGCCGTCGGCGACCTCGCCGGCCTCGTCGCCCGTGTCGACGCGTTGACGAGCACGCTCGCCGCCGAGTCCGAGACCGAGGCCGTGGCCGCCCGCGAAGCCGTCGACGACGCTGTCAAGGCGCGGACCGAGCTGGTCGAGAAGGCCGAGGCCCTGGCCGCCCGCGACCCGCGCACGGTGCAGTGGAAGCAGGCGACCTCCGAGCTCAACACGCTGTTCGAGGAGTGGCAGTCGCAGCAGCAGAACGGCCCGCGGCTGCCGAAGTCGACCGCCCAGCAGCTCTGGAAGCGATTCCGCGACGCGCGAGCGATCGTCGACAAGCACCGCCGCGCCTTCTACGCCGAGCTGGACGAGGCGCACAAGGGCGTTCGCGATCGCAAGACGCGCCTGGTCGAGCGGGCCGAGGCGCTCGCGCCCAAGGGTGAGGACGGCATCCCGGCCTACCGCGACCTGCTCGACGAATGGAAGACGGCCGGTCGGGCCGGCAAGAAGGTCGACGACGCGCTGTGGGCCCGGTTCAAGGCCGCCGGTGACGCCCTGTACGGCGCGCGGATCGAGCGCGAGACGGCAGACCTCGAAGCCTCCCGCGAGAAGATCGAGCTCAAGCGCGCACTGCTGGACGAAGCGAAGGTCGTCCCGGACGAACGCGACATCGCCAAGGCCCGTGCCATTCTGACCGGCGTGCAACGGCGCTGGGACGAGGTAGGCCGGATCTTCCCGCGTGACACGGAGCGTGCGCTGGACGACGACCTGCGTCGCATCGAGAACGCGCTGCGCTCTCGCGAGGAAGCCGACTGGAAGCGCAACGATCCCGCCCAGAAGGCGCGCGCGAACGACATGACGCGTCAGCTGACGGATGCCATCCGCAAGCTCGAGGACGAACTCGAGGCCGCCAAGAAGTCGGGCGACAAGCGGGCGATCGCCGACGCCACTGACGCGCTCGAGGCGCGCCGGACCTGGCTGAAGGCGCTCGGCGGCTGACCCGTCGCCACGGGCCCGTCGCCGCGGGCCCGTCAGCGGGGTTGTCCACAGGGCGCCGTGCGCGGCATCCGTCGTCCTCGCGCGGTGCGGCAGACTGCGGACGTGGGATCACCCTTCCTCTACTTCGCCGATGAGCGGCTCTCGAGCGCCGAGCTGACTGCGGCCTGCCTCGACGGGCATCTCGTCTCGCTCGGCGACGCCTACATGCCCGCCGATGCGGTCGAGACTCCGGCGCTGCGTGCCGGTTCGCTGGCGCGCACGCTCGGGGACACACTGGCAGCGACGCATCTGTCGGCGGCGTGGATCCACGGCGGCCTGCCGGTGCCGCCGGCGCGCCACACGGTGCAGCGCGCGGTGGCGCGCCGCCTTCACGTCGTTCCGCACCGTCAGCTGGTCTACCGCGACCTCGCTGTTGCCGGCGAAGACCTGCAGCTGCTCGGAGGGGTGCTGGTCACCAGCCCCGAACGCACCCTCGCCGACCTCGCCCGGGTGGGCGACGACGATCACGCGCGTGCCGCGCGCCTGCTGGCCGGCGCGGATCCGGATGCCGCGACCCGCGCGATCGCGCGGCTGGAGGCAGGCGTCCTCCCCCACAAGCGGGTGGCGCTGGCGTGCTTGCGCACGATCGTCGCCGCGCCTCAGGACGAGGTGACGCGGTACACGTCGTAGACGGCGTCGATGCGCCGCACGGCGTTGAGCACACGATCGAGGTGGACGATGTCGCCCATCTCGAACACGAAGCGGCTCAGCGCCAGCCGATCGTTCGAGGTCGAGACCGTCGCCGAGAGGATGTTGACGTGGTGCTCGCTGAGAACACGGGTCACATCGCTCAGCAGGCCCGAGCGGTCGAGCGCCTCGACCTGGATCTGCACGAGGAACACACTCTTGGTCGTCGGCGCCCACTCGACCTCGATGATGCGCTGGGGGTCCGCCATCAGCGCGGCGACGTTCGTGCAGTCGGTGCGGTGCACCGAGACTCCGCTGCCGCGGGTCACGAAGCCGACGACTTCGTCACCGGGCACGGGCGTGCAGCACTTCGCGAGCTTGACGAGGATGTCGGGTGCACCGCGCACCAGGACGCCCGAGTCGCCGCCCCGCGGCGCGCGGGTGCGTCCCACGACGGGCAGGTCGATCGGACCGGTGGTGGTGTCGTTGGCCGCGACCAGCGCGGTGACCTTCTCGATGACCGACTGCGTCGAGACATGGCCTTCGCCGACGGCGGCGTACAGTGCCGAGACGTCTTCGTAGCGCAGCAGGTGCGCCACCTCGGTGAACGAGTCCTGGCTCATGAGGCGCTGCAGCGGCAGGTTCTGGCGGCGCATCGCGCGGGCGATGGACTCCTTGCCCTGCTCGATGGCCTCCTCGCGGCGCTCCTTCGTGAACCAGCCGCGGATCTTGTTGCGCGCACGGGTGCTCCGCACGAAGCCCAGCCAGTCCTGGCTCGGACCGGCGTCGGGGTTCTTCGAGGTGAAGACCTCGACGACGTCGCCGCTCTTGAGCTCGGACTCCAGCGGCACGAGTCGCCCGTTGACCTTCGCGCCCATGGTGCGGTGGCCCACCTCGGTGTGGACCGCGTACGCGAAGTCGACCGGGGTCGCCCCCGCCGGAAGCCCGATCACGCGGCCCTTCGGCGTGAAGACGTAGACCTCCTTCGCACCGATCTCGAAGCGCAGCGAATCGAGGAACTCGCCGGGGTCGGCCGTCTCGGCCTGCCAGTCGGAGATGTGGGCGAGCCAGGCCATGTCGGTGTCGAGCGACTTGGAGTCCGGCTTGGCGCCGTTCATCTGCTCTTTGTACTTCCAGTGGGCCGCGACGCCGTACTCCGCCTGCTGGTGCATCTCGTGCGTGCGGATCTGGATCTCGACGGTGCGGCCGCCGGGGCCGATGACCGTCGTATGCAGGGACTGGTAGAGATTGAACTTCGGCGTCGCGATGTAGTCCTTGAAGCGCCCCGGGAGCGGCGTCCAGCGGGCGTGGATCGCGCCGAGGACGGCGTAGCAGTCGCGCACGCTGCCGACGAGCACGCGGATGCCGATGAGGTCGTAGATGTCGTCGAACTCGCGGCCGCGGACGACCATCTTCTGGTAGACCGAGTACAGCTGCTTGGGACGGCCCATCACGCGGCCGCGGATGCGCAGCTCGCGGAGGTCGCTGTCCACCGCGTCGATGACGTTCTGCACGTACTGCTCGCGCTGAGGGGTGCGCTGCTTGACCAGGCTGTCGATCTCGGCGTAGAGCTTCGGATGCAGCACCGCGAACGAGAGGTCCTCGAGTTCGGACTTGATGGCCTGGATACCGAGCCGGTGCGCCAGCGGCGCATAGATCTCGAGTGTCTCGGTCGCCTTCTTGCGGGCCTTCTCGGGCGGCACGAAGCCCCACGTGCGGGCATTGTGCAGTCTGTCGGCCAGTTTGATGAGGAGGACGCGGATGTCGCGCGACATCGCGACGATCATCTTGCGGACGGTCTCGGCCTGAGCGCTCTCGCCGTACTTGACCTTGTCGAGCTTCGTGACGCCGTCGACGAGCATCGCGACCTCGTCGCCGAACTCGCTCGTCAGCATCTCGAGCGAGTAGTCCGTGTCCTCCACAGTGTCGTGAAGGAGAGCCGCCGCGATCGCGCGCGGACCGAGTCCCAGATCCGCGAGGATCTGAGCCACGGCGAGGGGGTGGGTGATGTACGGCTCGCCGCTCTGGCGCGCCTGCCCGGAGTGGGCGTTCTCGGCGACCGAGTACGCGCGTTCGACGATCGACAGATCGCCCTTGGGGTGGTGCGTGCGCACCGTCCGCAGCAGCTGCTGGACGTCGTCCCGTCGCGCCGAACGCGAGAAGATCCGCGGCACCAGACGCCGCAGCGACGAGGACTGGGCGGGGGGAACGGTCTCGGTCATGCGATCCCCTCCCCTCCGCCAGACCTCCCAATCCTACGCCCGGGCGGCGAGGGCTCAGGCCGGCGTGCCCGCCAGCTCACGTGCGGCCACGACACGCGTGTCGCGGGTCCTGATGGCCGGCTCGTTCTCACGCAGCAGCGAGTACAGCGGCGCGGCGACGAAGATCGTCGAGTACGCGGCCACGATCGTGCCCACGAAGATCGACAGCGACAGGTCGGTGAGGGTCTGCGCACCCGCCCAGATGAGGCCGATGAACAGGATCGCCCCGGTGGGCAGGATCGCCACGATCGTCGTGTTGATCGAGCGCACGAGCGTCTGGTTGACCGCGAGGTTCACGGACTCGCCGAACGTGCGTCCGGAGACCTCGCCGTCCTCGCTGGTGTTCTCCCTGATCTTGTCGAACACCACCGTCGTGTCGTACAGCGCATACGAGAGGATCGTCAGGAAGCCGATCACGGCGGCCGGCGAGATCTCGAAGCCGAACAGCGCGTACACGCCGATCGTGATGACCAGCACGTCGACCAGGCCGATGATGGCCGAGACCGACATCTTCCAGGTGCGGAAGTACAGCGCCAGGATGATGAACGTCAGGGCGAGGAAGATCGCCAGACCCCAGAGCGACTGACGGGTGACGTCGGCCCCCCAGCTCGGGCCGATGAACGCGTAGCTGACTTCGCTCTCGGGCACGTCGTAGGCCTCGGCGAGGGCCGCCGAGATCTCGCGGCTCTCGGCATCCGTCACCTGATCCGTCTGGACCCGCACCGCGTCGTCACCGATCGTGACGACCTTCGTCGTCGCATCGGGGACGACGCCGATGACGGCATCGGTCGCGAGCGACTGGTCGACGGGCGATGCCACGCCGCTCACCGTGAACTGGGATCCGCCGGTGAACTCGATCGAGAACTGGATGGGACGGAACAGCGGCACGAGGGCCGAGCCGACGACGAGGATGGCGGCGATGAGGAACCACAGCCGACGCCGCCCCACGAAGGGGAAAGAGGTCTTGCCGGTATAGAGGTCGTTGCCGAGCTGGCTCATGGAGCGCATCAGTCGTCTCCCTCCTTGACGGTCGTGCCGGGTTTCGCGTTGTCGGCGGCGGCCAGTTCGGCCTGCTTCCGCTCGGCGATCGTCTGGCGGCGGACGGCTTCGGCGCGCGACTTGGCGTTGCGTCGACCCGCGGCGCCGGTGGCGAGCACGGGTTCCCGGAACTGGGCGCGGCCGCGGTACACCGCTCCGAGCGCCGTCGGGTCGAGCCCGGACAGCGGATGCCCCGACCCGAAGAAACGCGTGCGTGCCAGCAGCTGCAGCACGGGGTGCGTGAACAGGATGAAGATCAGGACGTCGATCGCGGTCGTCAGGCCGAGCGTGAACGCGAAGCCCTTCACCGTCGAGTCGGCCAGGATGTACAGCACGACCGCGGCGAGGATGTTGATCGACTTCGAGATGTAGATCGTCCTCTTGGCGCGACCCCAGCCGTCCTCGACGGCCGCGGTGATGGACTTGCCATCACGCAGCTCGTCTCGGATGCGTTCGAAGTACACGATGAATGAGTCCGCGGTGAAGCCGATCGTGACGATCAGACCCGCGACACCGGCGAGCGACAGCCGGAAGCCCATGCGCCAGGCGAGGATGCACAGCGTGACGTACGTCAGCACCGCCATCACCGCCAGCGACGCGATGATGATGAAGCCCAGCGCCCGGTACACGATCAGCGAGTAGATCGCGACGAGGAGCAGACCGATCAGACCGGCGATGAGGCCGATCTGGAGCTGCTGGGATCCGAGGGTCGCGGAGATCGAGTTGGAGCTCTCGACCGTGAAGCTCAGCGGCAGCGCGCCGTACTTCAGCTGGTCGGCGAGCACCTTCGCGCTCTCCTGCGTGAAGCTGCCGGTGATGCTCGGCTTGCCGTCGAGGATCACGCCGTTCATCGACGGCGCGGAGAGGACGTAGCCGTCGAGCACGAACGCGAACTGGTTGAGCGGCGCCTGCGCACCGTACAGGCGCTGGCTGATCTCGCCGAACGTCTGCGTGCCGTCGGCGTCGAACGAGAGGTTGACCGCCCACTGGTTGTTGGTCTGCTGCAGGCCGAAGGTCGCGTCGTCGATCGACGAGCCGTCGAGCTCGACCGGGCCGAGGATGTACTTGACGGTGCCGTCGGCGTCGCACGTGATCAGCGGCTGGTCCGCCGGGGCGTTCGCGGGGTCGTTCGCCGGGTCCGCGCAGTCGTAGGCCGCGAACTGCGCCTGCAGAGCCGGCGTGATCCACGCCGTGTCGCTGCCGTTGGTCGGCGAGGTCGTCGGCGTCGCCTGGAGCGAGGGGTCGGGAGTCGGGTACGGCGTGGCGTTGCCGTCGTCGCCCACGAACGTGTTCGCCGGCTCGCCGGCGTAGAGCACCGCCCGCAGCTGAAGCTGCGCGGACGCCTCGATGCGGTTGCGGGTCTCCTCGTCGGCCTGGCCGGGGATCTGGACGACGATCTGGTTGCCCGCCTGCGTCGTCACCTCGGCCTCGCCGACACCGGAGGCGTCGACGCGCTGACGGATGATCGTGACGGCCTGCTGCATCTGCTCAGGAGTCGGGTCGGCGCCGTCCTCGGTCTGCGCCTCGAGCACGATCTGCGTGCCGCCCTGCAGGTCGAGCGCCAGCGCGGGCGTCCAGGAGCTCTGGCCGAACACGTACACGCCGAGCGCGTTGATGCCGAACAGGATCGCGGTGATCGCGAGAAGTCCGGTCAGCGCGCGCCATGCATGCCGGACGGGAGTGGATGTCGCCACGTCTTTGCTTTCTTGAGAGCCCGAACGGGCGAACGGACGTGCTTCAGCTCTGCGACTTGGTGCCGGGCTCGGCGTCGGGATCGATCTTGTCCTTGCCGGCGGCGGCGGTCTGGTCATCGCTGATCGAAGTGATGTCGCCGTTCGCGACGCCTTCGGCGTACTCGGCGTGGCTCTCCTCGGCGGCGAGGTACTCGTCCTCCGTGACCGTGCCGACCTCGGGGGTCACCACGCGCAGGATCGCCTGGCTGTGCACCTTGATCTGCACGCCGGGCGCGAGCTCGACGATGGCCGGCTGGTCGAGGTTCTCGGCGTCGTACGAGACGATCGTGCCGTAGAGACCGCCCTGCAGCAGCACCTCGGAGCCCGGGACCGTCTGGCGCGCCTTCTGCTCCTGCTCCGCCTTCTGCTTCTGCATGCGGCGGCGGGAGCTCCAGAACATGAAGACGAGGAGCACGACCAGCAGGATGATGAGGCCGTAGTTGCTCAGGAACGTAGCGAAGTCCATGGGAGCTGGAAGCACCTTTCGGAGGAGGCAGCCGCCGAGGGCGGCGATGCCTTGCAGGCGGGGGTGGGCGAGAGCCTCCAGCGATTATAGGTCATCGAATCCCAGCACCGAGTCGGCGGCCGGCACCCCCATGTGGGCGTACGCCTCGGGCATCGCGATCCGCCCGCGGGGGGTGCGTCCCATGAAGCCGATGCGGACGAGGTACGGCTCGACGACGGACTCGATCGTGTCGGCCTCCTCCCCGACGGCGACCGACAGCGTCCCGAGGCCCACCGGCCCGCCGCGGAAACGGCGCACCAGCGCGTCGAGCACGGCCCGGTCGAGCCGGTCCAGCCCGATACGGTCCACGTCGTAGAGGTCCAGGGCGGCGTCCACCGCGGCGATGTCGGCACCGGTCCGGCCGTGCACCACGAGGTAGTCGCGCACCCGGCGCAGGAGGCGATTCGCGATGCGGGGCGTGCCGCGCGAGCGTCGCGCGATCTCGGCGCGCGCGGCCGGGGGCAGGGTGACGCCGATCATCGCCGCGGACCGCTCGATGACCCGCTCGAGCTCTTCGGGCTCGTAGTACTCGAGGTGGGCCGTGAAGCCGAAGCGGTCGCGCAGCGGATTGGGGAGGAGTCCCGACCTCGTCGTCGCGCCGACGAGCGTGAACGGGGCGAGATCCAGCGGGATGCTCGTCGCTCCGGCGCCCTTGCCGACCATGATGTCGATGCGGAAGTCCTCCATCGCGAGGTACAGCATCTCCTCCGCGGAGCGCGCCATGCGGTGCACCTCGTCGATGAAGAGCACCTCGCCCGGCGTGAGGCTCGACAGCAGCGCGGCGAGATCGCCCGCGTGCTGGATGGCCGGACCGCTCGACAGACGCAGTGGGCGGCCGCTCTCGTACGCGACGATCATCGCGAGCGTCGTCTTTCCGAGCCCCGGGGGGCCCGAGAGGAGGATGTGATCGGCCGGACGCTGCTGGATGCGCGCCGCATCGAGCAGCAGCTGCATCTGGCCGCGCACCTTCTGCTGTCCGACGAACTCGGCCAGCGAGGAGGGCCGCAGCGCACCCTCGATGGCGAGCTCGGTCTCGTCGACGGGCTCGCCGGCTTCGCGCACGTCAACCACTCACGGGCTCCTTCCGTGCGGGCCCCAATGCGGCGAGAGTGCGGCGCAGCAGCGCCGGCACCGACGATCGATCGGGGTCCGGGGCGTCCGCCGCGACGGCGTCGACGGCCTCGATCGCGACACGCTCGGACCAGCCGAGTCCGACCAGCGCCTGGACGACCTGTGCGGGGATCGCCGCGGCGGTCGCGGCATCCGTCCCACCCGTCGTGGCGGTCCGCGTCACCGCGATCTTGCCCGCGAGCTGCAGCACGATGAGCTTGGCGGTCTTGGGGCCGATGCCCGAGACGCGGCGGAACGGCGCATCGTCGTCGGCCGCCACGGCGTCGGCGATCTGCGGCACGGTCAGCGTGGCGAGCACCCCCAGCGCGGACTTCGGACCGACGCCGGTCACGCCCAGCAGCAGACCGAACACCGTCAGCTCTTCGCGCGTCTCGAACCCGAACAGCGACAGTGCGTCCTCGCGGACGATGAGTGAGGTGTGAAGGGTCAGGACGTCCCCGAGGTGGGTGCTGCGCGCGACCTGGGGCGTCACGGCCACGTGGAGGCCGACGCCCCCGACCTCGACCACGACCGCATCCGCATCGACGTGCACGGCGGTGCCGCGGACTGAGGAGATCATGGCTCGAGCCTACGATGCGGTTCGGACGTTTGTTCGAGCGACACGCAGCCGCCCCGCAGTGCCGTCGCCGTGCGGCTCACCGGCGCGAGAGGCGCTCCGCGTCGGCCCACGCCCGCTGCGCGGGAGTCAGCGGTCCGGAAGCGGCGCCGGTGGCAGGCGCCCCACGCCACGCGTGGCAGAGCGCCAGCGCGAGGGCGTCCGCGGCGTCGGCCGGCTGCGGCAGCTCCGCCAGCCGCAGCACGCGGGCGACCATGGTCTGCACCTGCCGCTTGTCGGCATTGCCGTAGCCGGTGATCGCGGCCTTCACCTCGGACGGCGTGTGCGTGGCGGCGGCGATGCCGCGCTCCCCCGCGACGAGCAGGGCGATGCCGCTCGCCTGGGCGGTGCCCATCACGCTGGTGCGGTTGTGCTGCGCGAACACGCGCTCCACCGCGACCACATCAGGCTCGTGCGCATCGAGGACGGCGCGGAGCCCTGCGGCGATCAGCGCCAGGCGCTCCTCGATCGGGGAGCCGGGATCGGACCGCACCACGCCCACGTGCACGAGGGTCGCGGAACGGTCCGGGGCGACGTCGACGACGCCCACGCCGCAGCGCGTCAGACCAGGGTCGATCCCCAGGACGCGCAGAAGACCGCGTGAGGTTCCGGATGGCACTCCCCCACGCTAGGCGAGGAGGACGGAAGCCGCGGCCAGGCGCGCCTGGCCGCGGCATCCGAGACTCACTCGTCGTCGTTCTCGAGCTCGGCCTGGACCTCGGCGGTGAGGTCGAAGTTGCTATAGACGTTCTGGACGTCGTCGCTGTCTTCGAGCGCGTCGATGAGGCGGAAGACCTTGCGGGCGGTGTCGGCGTCGACCTCGACCTTGAGGTTGGGGACGAACTCCACGTCGGCCGACTCGTAGTCGATGCCTGCCTCCTGCAGGGCCGTGCGGACCGTCACCAGGTCGGATGCCTCGGTGATGACCTCGAAGCCCTGTGCGTGCGGCTCGATCTCTTCGGCGCCGGCCTCGAGCACGGCCAGCATGACGTCGTCCTCGGTGGTGGTCTCACCGCCCACGACGATGACGCCCTTGCGGGTGAAGTTGTACGCGACGCTGCCCGGGTCGGCCAGCGTGCCGCCGTTGCGGGTGAGAGCCGTGCGCACCTCGGCCGCGGCGCGGTTCTTGTTGTCGGTCAGACACTCGATCATCAGCGCGACGCCGTTGGGACCGTAGCCCTCGTACGTGATGGAGGAGTACTCGACCGACTCGCCGCCGATGCCCGCGCCGCGCTTGATGGCACGGTCGATGTTGTCCTTCGGGACCGAGGTCTTCTTCGCCTTCAGCACCGCGTCGAACAGGGTCGGGTTGCCCTGGAGATCGGGGCCGCCCAGCTTGGCCGCCACCTCGATGTTCTTGATGAGCTTGGCCCACGACTTCGCACGGCGGGAGTCGATGACCGCCTTCTTGTGCTTGGTCGTTGCCCACTTGGAATGCCCGGACATGGTCCTCCTGTATTCACGCTCGTCGGCGGGTCGCGTCGGTCCGCACCCTGGCGCACGAGCACCGCCGACGAACAATTCTATTCCCCGCGACACATCTGGTTCACGATGTGCGGCGCGGAGCGGGCTCCTAGAGCGCGAACTCGAAGCCGAACCGTGAGGACAGCAGCGCGACGAGATCCCGCGGCACCTTCGTGAGATAGGCCGGCGCGGGTGCCAGGGTGTCGGCGGAGCCGATGAAGGGGAAGTAGACCGGCCCCTCGGTCAGCTGCTCCACGCGGTCTCGCACGGCCACGATCTCGCCTCCGACCCGTCGGAGGCTCGGCAGCGTGATCGGCGATGCCAGGCGCAGCGTGTCGCTGATCGGCATCCGCCAGTGCGGCAGCTCGTCGCCGCGACGGGCGCGGGTCTCCTCGCCGAGCGGGCCCAGCACACGCCCCCAGGCGGCGATACCGGGGATGGGGAGGGTCCGGTCCCAGACGAAGAGGGTGTCACCCGGCTCGGTGAATCCGACCAGCTCGTGCGACCACTCGAACCGTCGCTCCTCGGCGGACTTCGGGGCCGACAGCGCGTCCCCGACCACGCCGCGGGACGGGGCGATCATCCAGTAGCGCTCCTCGGGGTGCTCGCGCCACCAGTCGTTGATCGTCATGAGTCAGAATCTACCCCGCCGGGTCGCCCTGGCACGCTCACCGACCGCGGTCGCGCACCATGTCGAGGAAGAGCGCGTGGAAGCGGTGCTCCCCTGTCATCTCGGGATGGAAGGAGGTGCCGAGGAGAGCGCCCTGGCGCACCGCGACGATCCGCCCGTCCTCGAGCACGGCGAGGCGCTCGACGCCGTCGCCGGTCTCCTCGACCAGGGGGGCTCGGATGAACACCGCGTGGACGGGCGGTTCTCCGAGGGCGGGCACATCGAGGTCGACCTCGAACGAGTCCACCTGGCTGCCGAAGGCGTTCCGGCGCACCGTGACGTCCAGGCCGCCGAAGGTCTGCTGACCCGCGATGCCGTCGGTGATGCGGTCGGCGAGCAGGATGAGGCCGGCGCACGTGCCGTACACCGGCATGCCGGCCGCGATCGCGTCGCGCACCGGCTCCCGCATCCCGAACGCGCGCGAGAGCTTGTCGATGACGCTCGACTCGCCGCCGGGGAGCACGAGCCCGTCGATCGCGGCGAGCTCCGCCGGGCGGCGCACCGCCGTCACCTCGGCGCCGAGGTCCGTGAGCACGCGCACGTGCTCACGGACATCGCCCTGCAGCGCGAGGACGCCGACCCGCGGAGCCGCTGTGCTCACCAGCCGCGCTCGGCGAGCCGGTGCGGAGCAGGGAGGTCGGACACGTTGATGCCCACCATCGCCTCGCCGAGCCCGCGCGAGACCTCGGCGATGACCTTGGCGTCGTCGTAGAAGGTCGTGGCCTTCACGATGGCGGCGGCGCGCTGGGCGGGGTTGCCCGACTTGAAGATGCCCGAGCCGACGAAGACGCCGTCGGCTCCCATCTGCATCATCATCGCGGCGTCGGCCGGCGTGGCGACGCCGCCCGCGACGAACAGCACGACCGGCAGCTTGCCGGTCTCGGCGATCTCCGCAACCAGGTCGTAGGGCGCCTGCAGCTCCTTGGCGGCGACGTACAGCTCGTCCTTCGACATCGAGCGCAGGACGTTGATCTCGCTCGTGATCTTGCGGATGTGCTTGGTCGCCTCCGACACGTCGCCGGTGCCCGCCTCGCCCTTCGATCGGATCATCGCGGCGCCCTCGTTGATGCGCCGCAGCGCCTCGCCCAGGTTGGTGGCACCGCAGACGAACGGCACGGTGAAGTTCCACTTGTCGATGTGGTTGACGTAGTCGGCGGGCGAGAGCACCTCGGACTCGTCGATGTAGTCGACGCCCAGCTCCTGCAGGACCTGCGCCTCGACGAAGTGCCCGATGCGGGCCTTGGCCATGACGGGGATCGAGACCGCCTCGATGATCCCATCGATCATGTCGGGGTCGCTCATGCGCGAGACGCCGCCCTGTGCGCGGATGTCGGCCGGCACGCGCTCGAGGGCCATGACGGCGACGGCGCCGGCGTCCTCGGCGATCTTCGCCTGGTCGACGGTGACGACGTCCATGATGACGCCGCCCTTGAGCATCTCGGCGAGGCCGCGCTTGACGCGGTCGGTTCCCGTGTCGGTGGTCACGAGCTTTCCCTTCGATCGGAGGCGCCGGAGCGCAACGGGTGAGGACAATGCGGGTATTGACCTAGGCCAAAAGATAGCATGGGGGGGCTCACCGATCGGCGAGTGACGGACGATCAGCAGGGGCGGCACATGACCCTCGACATCAGCGGGCGATCCGCCTCCGAGATCGCCGACAGCGTGCGCGCGCGCATCGAGCGCGGCGACCTGCTCCCCGGCAGCGCGCTGCCCCCCGTGCGGTCTCTCGCCGACGATCTCGGGGTCAACCGCAACACCGTCGTCGCCGCGTACCGGCAGCTGACCCAGGCGGGCGTGATCGTCACGCGCGGGCGTGGCGGCACGCGCGTGGCCGACCCCTCGCCGGTCGCCCAGGAGGGGTTCGCCGCAGGGAGCGTGCTCCGCGACGTCGGCACCGGCAACCCTGACCCCGAACTCATCCCCGACCTCTCCCCCGCGCTCGCCCGGATGGCCGGCCGCCCCGTGCTCTACGGCGAGCCGGTCATCGACCCCGGCCTCGAGCGCTGGGCGCAGGAGTGGATGCGCGACGGCCTTACGGCGGCCGCCGACCTGCGCCTGACCATCACGAGCGGTGCGGCGGACGCCGTCGAGCGGCTGCTCGCCCAGGCGCTGACGCGCGACGACGCGGTGGCCCTCGAGGATCCCTGCTTCCTCACCAGCATCCATACCGTGCGCATCGGCGGGTATCGCGCTGTCCCGGTGCCGGTGGATGCCGAGGGGATGACGCCCGCAGGACTGCGGGCTGCCCTCGATCAGGGCGTGCGGGCCGTCATCCTCACGCCGCGCGCGCAGAACCCGACGGGAGCGAGCCTGTCGGGTCGCCGCGCCGAGGAACTGCGCGAGGTGCTCAGCGACCACCCGTACGTCCTGGTGATCGAGGACGACCACTTCTCGCTGCTGTCGCAGCAGCCCTTCCATTCCGTCATCGCGCCCGGGCATCGGCGGTGGGCGCTGGTGAGGTCGGTGTCGAAGTTCCTCGGACCCGACATGTGCCTCGCGGTGACGGCATCCGATCCCGAGACCGCCGAGCGGCTCGCCATGCGGCTCACCCCCGGAACGACGTGGGTGAGTCACCTGCTGCAGCGACTGACGCTGGCGTTGCTGACGGATGGCGCCACCCTCGCCGCGATCGAGCGCGCCGGTGCGCACTACGCGGCGCGCAACGCGGCATTCGTGGAGCGCCTCACCGCCGCCGGTGTGCCCGCGGACACGGGCGACGGACTGAACCTCTGGATCCCGCTCCCGGTCCCCGCACGAGCCGTCGCCGAGCAGCTCATGCGAAGGGGATGGCTGGCACGGCCGGGTGACGAGTTCGTGCTCGGCGCGGACGACGCCTCGCCGCGGCTGCGCCTCACCGTGCACGACCTCGACGACCACGACGCAGAGCGGCTCGCCGCCGACGTGGCGGCCGCCGTCCGTGCGGCCGGAGGGCGGCTCGTCACGCGAGAAGTGGCATGATCGAGCGGTGAAGATCCTCTCGATCCAGTCCGCGGTCGCCTACGGTCACGTCGGCAACTCCGCCGCCGTCTTCCCGCTCCAGCGCATCGGCGTCGAGGTCATGCCGGTCTACACGGTGAACTTCTCGAACCACACCGGCTACGGCGCCTGGCGCGGCCCGATGATCAGCCCCGACGATGTGCGCGAGGTGATCCTCGGCATCGAGGAGCGCGGCGTCTTCCCCGAGATCGACGTCGTGCTCTCGGGCTACCAGGGCGGTGAGGGCATCGCCGACGTCATCCTCGACACGGTCGCCCGGGTCCGTGAGGCCAATCCCGCCGCCGTCTACGCGTGCGACCCGGTGATGGGCAACGCGAAGTCGGGATGCTTCGTCGCCCCGGCCATCCCCGTGCTGCTGCGTGAACGCGTCGTGCCCGCCGCCGACATCATCGCCCCCAACCAGTTCGAGCTGGGCTTCCTGACGGGGACCGAACCCGCCGACCTCGCATCCACCCTCGCGTCGGCCGACCTCGCGCGCGTCATGGGGCCGCGCACCGTCCTGGTCACGAGCGTCGAGCGCCCGGATCGTCCCGATGGCACGATCGAGATGCTCGCGGTCACCGACGACGGCGCCTGGATCGTGCAGACCCCGCACATCCCGATGAAAGCCAACGGCTCGGGTGATGTCACGGCCGCGCTCTTCACGGCGCACTACCGCCGCACCGGTGACGCGGCCGACGCGCTGGCGCGGACGACGTCGAGCGTCTACGACCTGCTCGAGCGCACGCACGCGTCAGGCGAGCGCGAGCTGCAGCTCGTCGAATCGCAGGAGGCCTATGCTCACCCGCGCCTGCAGTTCGAGGTCACGCAGGTTCGCTGACGAGCAACGGAGCGGATGCCGCGGGCCGCGGCATCCGCTCCCTCTCCAGGATCTGCTCCCGGTGTCAGTCCTGCCAGGCGTCCGCGACGACGCGGCGCACGTCGCCGAGGAGCTGGGGCAGGGCCTTGGTCTTGGCGATGATCGGGAAGAAGTTCGCGTCGGCCGCCCAGCGCGGCACGATGTGCTGGTGCAGGTGCTCGTCCACGCCGGCGCCGGCCACGTGGCCCTGGTTCATGCCGATGTTGAACCCGTCGCACCGGGACACCTGACGCAGCACGCGCATGCCCTGCTGGGTGAGCGCGCCGATCTCGGCGACCTCTTCCTCTGTCGCCTGGTCGTACGTCGCGATGTGGCGGAACGGGCACACCAGCAGGTGCCCCGAGTTGTAGGGGAACAGGTTGAGCAGGGCGTAGGCCGTGCGGCCGCGGAAGACGATCAGCCCGTCCTCGTCGGACTTGCGGGGCGCCTCGCAGAACGGGCACTCCTTGCGCAGCACCTCGGGGCCCGCCTGGATGTACGCCATCCGGTGGGGCGTCCACAGGCGCTGGAACTCGTCCGGCACGCCGGGGAGCGTTGCGGCGTCGACGAGCGCGGCATCCTCATCGGAGACCGCGCTCGTCGATCCGTCGCTCACGCGCCCTTCGACAGGCTCAGGAACCGTGACTTCGCGTTCGCGACTCCCCGCAAGCGGGTCGTCGCTCACGCGCCCTTCGACAGGCTCAGGAACCGTCACTTCGCGTGCGCGACTCCCCGCAAGCGGGTCGTCGCTCACGCGAAGTCCTCCGCGGTGTTCACCAGGGCATGGGAGGCGATCGCCTCGCGGACGCGGCGCACCGCGTCGGCGATCGGCACGCCGTTCTCCTGGGTGCCGTCGCGGAAGCGGAACGACACGGTGCCGGCGGACTGGTCCTGCGCACCGGCGATGAGCTGCAGCGGCACCTTCTGCGTGGTGTGGGTGCGGATCTTCTTCTGCATGCGGTCGTCGCTGTGGTCCAGCTCAGCGCGCACGCCCTCGGCCTTCAGCTGGTCGATCACCTCGCCGAGGTAGTCCGCGAAGTCCTCGGCGACCGGGATGCCGACCACCTGCACGGGCGAGAGCCACACCGGGAACGCGCCGGCGTAGTGCTCGAGCAGGATCGCGAAGAACCGCTCGATCGAGCCGAAGAGCGCACGGTGGATCATGATCGGCCGCTTCTTCTGGCCGTCGCGATCCGTGTACTCCAGTTCGAAGCGCTCCGGCAGGTTCGGGTCGACCTGCACCGTGGACAGCTGCCAGACGCGGCCGATCGCGTCGCGAGTCTTGAGGTCGATCTTCGGGCCGTAGAAGGCGGCCTCGCCGGGCACCTCGGTGAGCTTCAGGCCGCTCGCCACCGCGACGTTGCGCAGGGCGTTGGTCGAATAGTCCCAGAACTCGTCGGAGCCGATCCACTTCTCCTTCTCGTCGTCCCGCATCGACAGCTCGAGCTCGAAGTCGTCCAGGCCGAAGTCGCGCAGCATCGAGATGACGAACTGCAGGACGTTGGTGGCCTCCTGCTCCAGCTGCTCGGGGGTGACGAACAGGTGGGAGTCGTCCTGCGTGAACCCGCGTACGCGGGTGAGTCCGTGCAGCGCGCCTGACAGCTCGTTGCGGTAGACGGTGCCGTTCTCCGCGAGCCTCATCGGCAGGTCGCGGTAGCTGCGCGCCCGCTCCTTGTAGATGAGGATGTGCATCGGGCAGTTCATGGGCTTCAGGTAGTAGTCCTGACCCTGCTTCGTGATCTCGCCGTTCTCGTCGCGCTCCTCGTCCATCACGATCGGCGGGAACATGCCCTCCTTGTAGGTGACGAGGTGGTTCGAGGTGAGGAACAGGTCCTCCTTCGAGATGTGCGGGGTGTAGACGTAGGTGTAGCCGCCGGCGATGTGCCGCCGTCGCGCGTGCTGCTCCATCTCGCCGCGCACGACGCCCCCGCGGGGGTGCCACACCGACAGGCCCGAGCCGATCTCGTCGGGGAACGAGAACAGGTCGAGGTCCTTGCCGAGCTTGCGATGATCGCGCTTGGCGGCCTCCTCCAGACGGCTCTGGTAGGCGCGCAGTTCGTCCTTCGAGGGCCAGGCGGTGCCGTAGATGCGCTGCAGCTGGGGGTTCTTCTCGCTGCCGCGCCAGTACGCGCCGGCGATGCGCTGGAGCGCCCAGCCGTTGCCGATCATGCGGGTGTTGGGCAGGTGCGGGCCCCGGCAGAGGTCCTTCCACACCGTCTGGCCGTCGCGATCGACGTTGTCGTAGATCGTGAGCTCGCCTGCGCCCACCTCGACCGAGGCACCCTCGGTCTTCTCGGCACCGCCGCCCTTGAGACCGATGAGCTCGAGCTTGAACGGCTCGGAGGCCAGCTCGGCGCGGGCTTCGTCGTCGGTCACGACCCGTCGCACGAATCGCTGCCCCTCGCGGACGATGCGCTGCATCTCCTTGTCGATGGCTTTGACGTCCTCGGGGGTGAACGGATGCTCCACCCCGAAGTCGTAGTAGAAGCCGTCGGTGATGGGAGGACCGATGCCGAGATTCGCCTGCGGGTTGATGCGCTGCACGGCCTGTGCGAGCACGTGTGCGGCCGAATGCCGGAGGATCGCCAGACCGTCCGGGCTGTCGATCGGCACCGGCTCGACAGCATCCGTGTCGTTCACCACCGTCGCGAGGTCTTTCAGCTCGCCGTTCACCCGCAGTGCGACCACGGAGCGGTCGGGGAACAGGGCGAAGCCGTCGGTCGGATAGGACACAGCGTCAGTCACGGAAACTCTCCTGGGAATGGCTCGGATCAAGGCTACTCAGCTTCGGGCGCACGACGCGCCCCGCCCGCTCAGGCGCCGAGCGTTCGCGTGTCGGTCTTCACTGCCGCCGTCGCGGTCGACCAGACGAGTTCCACCCCTCGAGTGTACCCAGTAGCCTGAGCGGGATGCGGCGGCACCACATCGACTCCACGGCGATCGCGTCGGCCGGCTACGACGCCGCCACGGCGATGCTCGAGATCGAGTTCACGTCCGGCGACGTCTACCGCTATTTCGCCGTGCCGCCCTCGATCCACCGCGGACTGCGCGCCGCCGAGAGTGCCGGCCGGTTCTTCCGCGAGCGGATCCGGGACGTCTATCCGTCCGAGCACGTCCGGTGATCCGGGAATGAGAAAACCCCCGGGTGAACCGGGGGTTTCAGGTGGTGCGCGATACTGGGATCGAACCAGTGACCTCTTCCGTGTCAGGGAAGCGCGCTACCGCTGCGCCAATCGCGCCCAAAGGGGCTGTTCAGTTGTCGGCGAGGTGGCGACGGGATTCGAACCCGTGTAAACGGCTTTGCAGGCCGGTGCCTAGCCGCTCGGCCACGCCACCGCGTGTGGTTTGACCCCACGTGCTGTGATCCCTGGAGAGGATCCCTGCACTTGAGCGGATGACGAGACTCGAACTCGCGACCCCAACCTTGGCAAGGTTGTGCGCTACCAACTGCGCTACATCCGCATTTCGTTCCCGGGTTGTTCACCCGGGCACTTGAAAGACTCTAACCGATCCGCGGCGTCCTGCCAAACCAGGCGCGCCCCGCGCGTGTCACCCTGACGTGGTCCGAGGCACGCTCCGGCATCCGGTAGGATCGGTAGTCGTCCCCCTCGGGGAACGGGCGATTGGCGCAGTTGGTAGCGCGCTTCCTTCACACGGAAGAGGTCATCAGTTCGAGTCTGGTATCGCCCACCATATCGGCCCGGTCACGTGAGTGACCGGGCCTTTTTCGTCCCCTCAGCCCCCGACGTTCCAGCCGTAGCGGCGGTGCAGCGCGTCGGCCACGCGCACGAAGCGGTCGAGATCGAGAGCGGATGCCTCGCGGCGCATGCCTCGACGATGCACGCTGTAGAGCTGCTCGATGTCGATCCACGAGGGGCGGCCCTGCGCGTCCCACTCCCCCGGGCCGATGGCGAGGAAGTCCCGGTCGCCGTCGTGCGCCTTGCTGGTCAGGCGGACGGCGTAGACGCGGTCCTCGCTCTGCCGGGCGATCACCAGAACGGGGCGATCCTTCCCTCGACCGTCGTTCTCGGTGTACGGCACCCAGGTCCAGACGATCTCGCCCGCATCGGGATCGCCGTCCCTGTCGGGCGCGTACGTGATCCGCAGTGCGTCGGCCGCAGGCGGCGGCACCTCCACGGTCGCGGCGGGGCCGGTGCGGCTCTCCGCGGGCACGGCACCGGCGGGCGCGTCCGAGGGAGCGGGTCGCCGCCGGGGGCGCAGGATGCCGTTCAGGATGCCGAACAGCCCGTTTCGCTGTGTCACGATCGCCATCCTAGGAGCGGGGACGTCTTCCCCCACACGCGCCGTCGGGTGCCGTGACACGCCGAAGGGGCGCCGCGGCGGGGGGAACCGCGGCGCCCCTTCGGGGCATTGCCGTGCGTGTCAGGCGCGCGCGCCCTCGAGCACGTAGCCTTCCTCGCCGTGGACGACGGTGTCGATGCCGGCGACCTCGTCCTCGTTCTTGACGCGGAAGCCGATCGTCTTCTCGATCGCGAAGCCGATGACGTAGGCGAGCACGAACGAGTACACCAGCACCGACACGGCGGCGATGGCCTGGACCAGCAGCTGGGTGGCGTCCCCGGTCCAGAACAGGCCGGTTGCGGTGGCGAAGAAGCCCAGGTAGAGCGTTCCGATCAGGCCGCCGACGAGGTGGATGCCCACCACGTCGAGCGAGTCGTCGAAGCCCCACTTGTACTTCAGCTCGATCGCCAGGGCGCAGACCGCGCCGGCGATGAGACCGAGGACGATCGCCCAGATCGGGTCGAGCGAGGCGCACGCCGGCGTGATGGCGACGAGACCCGCGACGGCGCCCGAGGCGGCACCGACCGACGTGGGCTTGCCGTCCTTGATCTTCTCGACGACCATCCACGCCAGCAGCGCAGCGGCCGGTGCGGCGATGGTGTTGACGAAGGCCAGGGCGGCGGTGCCGTCGGCAGCCAGCTCCGAGCCGGCGTTGAAGCCGAACCAGCCGAACCACAGCAGGCCGGCGCCGAGGAGCACGAACGGCGGGGTGTGCGGGACGTGGACGCCCTTCTGGAAGCCGAGGCGCTTGCCCAGGACCAGCGCCAGCGCCAGCGCGGCCGCACCGGCGTTGATGTGGACGGCGGTGCCGCCGGCGAAGTCGATCGCGCCGACGCCGAACCACTCCTGCATGCCGTACGTGATCCAGCCGCCGTAGGCGAAGCTGCCGTCGTCGGCGAGGCCGAAGTTGAAGACCCAGCTGGCGACCGGGAAGTAGACGATCGTCGCCCAGATGGCGGCGAAGATCATCCACGAGCCGAACTTGGCGCGGTCGGCGATGGCGCCCGAGACGAGCGCGACGGTGATGATGGCGAACGTGGCCTGGAACGCGACGAAGGCCAGGGGCGGGTACGCCGCACCGTCCGGCACCTCGAGCAGGCCCTTGAGCCCGATGGCGGACCAGTCGATCGACCACGGCGGGATGAGGCCGTCAGAGCCCGGGAACGCGATCGCATAGCCGTAGACGACCCACAGGACGCCGATGAGGCCCATCGCGCCGAAGCTGAGCATCATCATGCTGATGACGCTCTTCGCCTTCACGAGACCGCCGTAGAAGAACGCGAGTCCTGGCGTCATCAACAGGACGAGCGCCGCGCATATCAGGATGAATGCGGTGTTGCCTTGATCCATCTCGAAGAGAACCTCTCTGCAGGGACGCAGGTATAGCGTCGGGTCCCCTCAGTGTGACTACGGTCCGTTTCGGCAGCGGGTCGACCCGTGTTTCTCCCGCGTTACGCGAGGGCCTCGCACGTAAACATCGTGTTTCGCACGGCCGAACGGCGACCGGGAATCCGACCGGAGTCGGCCGGTCGGCCGGGTGTCGGGTCGCTCAGTCCAGCGTCGATGCGACGAGTCGCGAGATGGCGCGCAGGTACTTCTTGCGATAGCCGCCGGCCAGCATCTCCTCGGGGAAGACCAGGTCGAGCGATGTGCCGGTGGCGCGGATCGGCAGCTGGGCGTCGTAGACGCGGTCGATGAACGCCACGAACCGCAGGGCCGCGGACTGGTCGGCGAACGGAGCGACATCGCGCAGACCGACCAGCGACAGCCCGTCGATGAGCCGGATGTAGCGCGACGGATGCACGCGGGCCAGATGGGCGACGAGCGCGTCGAACGCGTCGTCCGACGCGAGGCCCGCAGCCGCGGCATCCGTGATGGCGGCTTCGTACTGGGCCGGCTCCAGCACGGCGGCGTGGCCGTCGAGGGCGCGGTGGCGGAAGTCGGTGCCGTCGATGCGGATGGTCTGGAAGCTCGCCGCCATCGCGTGGATCTCGCGGAGGAAGTCCTGCGCGGCGAAGCGCCCTTCCCCGAGCGCGTTGGGAGGCGTGTTGGATGTCGCCGCCAGGCGCGTGCCGGACCCGACCAGTTCGCCGAGCAGGCGGGTCATGACCATGGTGTCGCCCGGGTCGTCGAGCTCGAACTCGTCGATGCACAGCAGGTCTGCTCCCCGGAACAGCTCCACCGTCTTCTGGTAGCCGAGGGCCCCCACCAGCGCCGTGTACTCGATGAACGATCCGAAGTACTTCCGGCGTGCCGACATCGCGTGATACACGGAGGCCAGGAGGTGGGTCTTGCCCACGCCGAAGCCGCCGTCGAGGTAGACGCCCGGCTTGAGCTCGGGACGCTTGGCGCGTCGGAAGAGACCGCCCTTGGCGGGCGTCGACGAGCCGGAGAAGGCCTGGAGCAGATCCTTCGCCTGCTGCTGCGACGGGTACGCGGGATCTGCGCGATACGTGTCGAACGTTGCGTCGGCGAACTGCGGAGGCGGGACCAGTGCGGCGACCATCTCCGCGCCGGCGAGCTGAGGGGCGCGCTCCGCGAGATGGACGACGCCGGTGCGTGTGGCGGAGGCGGTCATGCGGATCCTGTGTCGGAGTCTTACAGAGGGGCTGTGCACGCCGCTCCGGGAATCTATGGTCGGAGGCGACGGTTCAACCCTAACCGTCGCCCGTGTGCGCCTGCCTCGCCTGACGCCGGATGACAGCCGCCCGATCGAACCGCACCCGACATCAGGAGACCCCATGCCCGTCGAGACCGACACCTCCTCGCCGAAGTTCGCCGAGTACGCCCAGCCGGAACGGCTCGTCACAGGCGAGTGGCTGCAGGCGCATCTGGGCCGGCCGGGGCTGGCGATCGTCGAGTCCGACGAGGATGTCCTGCTCTACGAGACCGGTCACATCCCCGGCGCGGTCAAGGTCGACTGGCACACCGAGCTCAACGACCCTGTGGTGCGCGACTACGTGGACGGCGAGGGGTTCGCCGCCCTCCTCAGCCGCAAGGGCATCTCACGCGGCGACACCGTCGTGATCTACGGCGACAAGAGCAACTGGTGGGCGGCCTACGCGCTGTGGGTGTTCTCGCTGTTCGGTCACGAGGACGTCCGGCTGCTCGACGGCGGACGCGACCGATGGATCGCCGAGGGGCGCCCGATCACCACCGCACAACCCGATCCGACGCCGGCCGAGTACCCGGTCGTGGAGCGCGACGACACGGCGCTGCGCGCCTACAAGGACGATGTCCTCGCGCACCTGGGCAAGGGGCCGCTCATCGACGTCCGCTCGCCCGAGGAGTACGACGGCTCCCGCACCACCGCCCCGGCCTACCCGGAGGAGGGTGCGCTGCGCGGTGGCCACATCCCGTCGGCGCAGAGCGTGCCGTGGGCCCGCGCGGTCGCCGCGGACGGCGGATTCAAGACGCGCGCCGAGCTCGACGCGATCTACCGCGACGAAGTCGGCCTGCAGGACGGCGATTCGATCGTCGCCTACTGCCGCATCGGCGAGCGGTCCAGTCACACGTGGTTCGTGCTCCGGCACCTGCTCGGCTTCGGCGATGTCCGCAACTACGACGGATCGTGGACCGAGTGGGGCAGCGCTGTGCGCGTGCCGATCGTGACGGGAGCGGAGCCGGGAGCGGCTCCCCTGCGCTGACTTCCCCCGCCGAGCAGGATCCCGTAGACGTGTCGCATGGGAGGATGGCAGTGATGACCGAAGCTGTCCTGCCCGACCGTCTCGCCGAGATCCGCGACGAGTTCCTCGAGCTGCCCGAGCCCGACCGGCTCCAACTGCTGCTGGAGTACTCCTACGAGCTGCCGCCGGTCCCCCCGGAGTACGAGGACCATCCCGAGCGGTACGAGCGCGTGGTGGAGTGCCAGTCGCCCGTCTTCATCGTGGTCGACGTCGACGACGACGGGATCGTCGCTATGCACGCCACCGCGCCGCCGGAGGCGCCGACGACACGCGGCTTCGCGAGCATCCTGGCGCAGGGACTCACCGGTCTGTCGACCGCCGAGGTGCTCGCGGTGCCCGGCGACTTCCCGCAGACGCTCGGGCTCACCCGCGTCGTGTCGCCGCTGCGGATCTCGGGCATGACCGGCATGCTGCTGCGGGCGCAGCGGCAGGTCCGTGCGGCCTCCGCGCGCTGACGGACCGCGCTCCGCTCAGTCGGCGGTGATTCCCTGCGCGGTCAGCCATGCGCCGATGCTGTCGCTCCATCGCTGCTGGTCGTAGTTCCAGAGCTTGGTGTGCCGCGCCACTTCGAAGACCTGCATCTCCACCAGGTCGGGTCGGGCCGCGAGGAGGCGGTGCGACGCGTCGGACGGCACGAAGCCGTCGTCGTCGCTGTGCAGGATCAGGATCGGATGCCGCAGCTCGGCCGCCCGGGCCACGACGTCGAGCTGATCCAGGCGGATCCCCGCGCTCGCCCGCGTCAGCGGAGACGCCCATTCGACCTGCAGCGCCTCCATCGCCAGCCGGCTCACAGCGCCGGGTACGCGCTCGGCCCGTGCGTGGTAGGTGAGCACCGTACGCCAATCGACGACCGGCGACTCGAGGATCAGGCCGGCGATCGCGTCGGCGTGCGGCGAGTTGAGGGAGAGCTGCAGTGCGATCGCGCCACCCATCGACCAGCCCATGACGATGATCCGCCGCGCGCCCCGGCGGCGGGCGAAGCCGACCGCCGCGTCGACGTCGCGCCATTCGGTCGCGCCGAGCGTATATGTGCCGGTACGGCTGCGGGGCGCCTCGGCGTCGTTGCGGTACGAGACGACCAGCGAGGTGATGCCCAGCGCGTGGAAGACCGGCACCGCGCGAAGGCACTCCGCGCGTGTCGTACCGCGACCGTGCACCTGGATGACCCAGGTATCGCCCTGGCCCGCGGGGAACAGCCACGCCGGGCACGGACCGACCGTCGAGCCGATCAGCTCCGGCGTGAACGGCAGGTGCAGCTGCTCGGGATGGTCGTAGTACCAGCCGCTGAACGCCGCGTCGGGCTCCAGCCGCGCCTCTGCCGGGACGTGTGTGAGGAGCTTGCGCTTGACGCTGGTCGCATCCTCCGACAGCACCGAGCCGAGCTTGATGTAGTCGGTGGACCCCGTCGTGAACAGTCCGTAGCGACCGGGCAGCTCGGTGTCCGCGGTCCGCGACAGCGTGATGGTCTGCGCGGCCGTGTCGAGCGCGAGGATGCGGGTGTCGGCGATACGGCGTGCCGGGGTGACGACCTTCCGTGCCATCAGCACGGAGCCGGCGGCCAGGGCGCCGAGCGCACCGGCGAGGGCGACGCTCAGCACGGTGAGCGCTGCCTTCACGCCGGCGACGAGAGCAGGGGATGCGGCGCGCACTGCGGCGCGCCTGGAGGCGACCATCGAGGAACGATCCTAGTCTGTCCGCGTGGCTGAGCAGCGTCCCCCCGCGGCATCGAGCGCCTTCGAGCAGGCCGCGCAGGCGGTGCGCGACATCCGCTTCCGCGCAGACCTCACGGTGCGTGAGATCGCCGCGCCGCAGGGTCTGGCGCCCGACGCGATCGCGATCGCGGGCGATGTGCGCTCCTCTCCCGACGACACCGACTCTCCGTACGGCACCGGTCGCCTCGTTCTGCTGCACGATCCGGACGAACCTGCACCCTGGAACGGCCCCTGGCGGATCGTGTGCTTCGCACAGGCGCCGCTCGAGCCCGAGATCGGCGTCGATCCCCTCCTCGCCGATGTGGCGTGGACGTGGCTCACCGACGCGCTCGAGTCGCGGGGCGCCGGTTTCCACTCGGCGTCGGGCACCGCCACCAAGACGCTCTCGAAAGGCTTCGGCGCGCTGGCGGCCGAGGGCGATGGGGCGCAGATCGAACTGCGCGCATCCTGGTCGCCGGAAGGCGCGATCGCCGCGCACGTGGAAGCATGGGCGGAGTTGGTTTGCATGCTGGCCGGTCTTCCCCCCGGCTCGGAAGGGATCGCGATGCTCGGTTCGCACAGGTCGCCGCGTGGCTGAATACGATGTGATCGACCAGCTGGAGCGCGCCGAGGAGGCCGCCCTCGTGCTGGCCGAAGGCGAGGGACCCGTCGCCGTCGACGTCGAGCGCGCGTCGGGCTTCCGCTACTCGCAGCGCGCCTATCTGGTGCAGGTTTTCCGCCGCGGCGCCGGGGTGTTCCTGTTCGATCCACCGCCGATCGGCGATTTCCGCGCGCTCCAGGAGGCCATCGGCGGCGAAGAATGGGTACTGCATGCCGCCAGCCAGGACCTGCCGTCGCTGCGGGAGCTCGGACTGGAGCCGGCGAGCATCTTCGACACGGAGCTGGCCGCGCGCCTTCTGGGTCACGAACGGGTCGGCCTCGGCGCCGTCGTCGAGGACACGCTGGGCATCACCCTCGCGAAGGCGCACTCTGCTTCCGACTGGTCCACCCGTCCGCTGCCGCAGTCGTGGCTGGAGTATGCGGCCCTCGATGTCGAGCACCTCGTCGACGTGCGCGACAAGCTGGCCGCGGAGCTCGTGGAGCAGGACAAGGTCCGCTTCGCCGACGAGGAGTTCCGTGCCGTGCTCGATCGCGAGCCCAAGCCGGCGCGCGAGGAGCCGTGGCGGCGCCTGTCGGGCCTGCATACGGTGCGCGGCCGCAAGGCACTCGCTGTGGCGCGTGAACTGTGGATCGCACGCGAGGAGTACGCCCGGGCGGAGGATGTGGCGCCGGGGCGGCTCGTGCCCGACCGGGCGCTCGTCGCCGCCGTGCTGGCGGATCCGGCATCCAAGAGCGCTCTCGGGGCGCTGAAGGACTTCACCGGGCGGGCGAGCCGTTCCCAGCTCGATCGCTGGTGGGCGGCGATCGAGGCAGGTCGCGCCGTGACCGAGCTGCCCCTGGAGCGCGCCACCGGCGGCGATACGCTGCCCCCGCCGCGCGCGTGGGTCGACCGCAACCCCGAGGCGGATGCGCGGCTCAAGGCGGCCCGGCCCGTCGTCGAGCACCGTGCCGAGGAGCTGCACATGCCGACCGAGAACCTCTTGACTCCGGAGCTGCTGCGCCGGGTCGCGTGGTCTCCCCCGCAGCCGCCGACCGCCGCGTCCGTCGGCGATGCGCTCGCGTCTCTCGGCGCACGGCCGTGGCAGATTGAGCAGACTGCACAGGTTATCGCCGATGCCTTTGTCGATTCCGTGCAAGAGCCCGCGGAGGCGTCCGAACCGGCTTCGTAGGTTTCCGCCACCCGATTCCAGCCGCTCGCGGGCCCCTCCTAGGCTGACGGCATCCCTATTTTTGGAGGCAGAGTGGCCGAGATCTCGGACGTCTTCTTCGTCGATGGAATGCGCACCCCCTTCGGGCGCGCCGGCGAGAAAGGCATGTACTGGAACACCCGCGCGGACGACCTCGCCGTCAAGGCGACGATCGGACTGATGGAGCGCAACCCGGGCGTTCCCAAGGACCGCATCGATGACGTGGCCATCGCCGCCACGTCGCAGACCGGCGACCAGGGGCTCACCCTCGGCCGCAGCGTCGCGATCCTGGCCGGGCTTCCCGAGACGGTCCCGGGCTTCGCGATCGACCGCATGTGCGCGGGGGCGATGACGAGCGTGACCACGATGGCCGGTTCGATCGGCATCGGGATGTACGACGTCGCCCTCGCGGGCGGCGTCGAGCACATGGGCCACCACCCGATCGGCGCGAACGCCGACCCCAACCCGAGGTTCGTGGCGGAGAAGATGGTCGACCCGGGCGCCCTCAACATGGGGGTCACGGCCGAGCGCATCTTCGACCGCTTCCCGCACCTGACCAAGGAGCGCTCCGACCGATACGGCATGCTCAGCCAGCACAAGGTGCAGGCCGCATACGACGCCGGCAAGATCCAGCCCGACCTCGTCCCCGTCGCCATCAAGGACGCCGACGGCTCGTGGGCTCTCGCGACCGAGGACGAAGGTCGCCGGCCGCAGACCACGATGGAGGATCTCGCGGCGCTCAAGACGCCCTTCCGCCCGCACGGGCGCGTGACGGCGGGCACCTCGTCGCCGCTCACCGACGGTGCGACGATGTCGCTGCTGGCCGGCGGGCACGCCGTCAAGGAGCTCGGCCTCGCCCCCAAGATGAAGCTGGTGTCGTTCGCGTTCGCGGGCGTGCAGCCCGAGATCATGGGCATCGGTCCGATCCCGTCGACCGAGAAGGCGCTGAAGAAGGCCGGCCTCACGATCGACGACATCGGACTGTTCGAGCTGAACGAGGCGTTCGCGATCCAGGTCATCTCGCTCCTCGATCACTTCGGCATCGCCGACGACGATCCTCGCGTGAACCCGTGGGGCGGCGCGATCGCCTTCGGACACCCGCTCGCAGCGTCGGGCGCCCGCCTGATGATCCAGCTCGCGGCGCACTTCGCCGAGCGCCCGGACGTCCGCTACGGCCTCACCGCGATGTGCGTGGGCCTCGGTCAGGGCGGCTCGGTCATCTGGGAGAACCCCCACTACGACGGCAAGCGGAAGAAGTAAGGGCCGGCACGAATGACGAACACCGTTTCCGAACAGTACGCGGGGATCGACTTCTCCCCCATCCTCGCCGTCACCGAAGGCGAGGTGATCACGCACTCGCGCGTGCGCGACATCCGTCTCGCCTCCGGCAAGGTGCTCGCCCTCGTCACGCTCGACAACGGGCGCGACCACACCCGGCCCAACACGCTGGGCCCGGCCACGATGTCCCAGCTCGGCGAGACGCTGGACGCCCTCAAAGCGCGCGCGTCCGCCGGCGAGATCCAGGCGGTGGGCATCACCGGCAAGCAGTACATCCTCGCCGCCGGCGCCGACCTGTCCGACATCTCGAAGGTGGGCTCGAAGGACAACGCGCGGCTGGTCGCGCAGCTCGGCCACAAGGTGTTCGGCAAGCTGTCCGAGCTCGGCGTGCCGACGTTCGCCTTCGTGAACGGCCTCGCACTCGGTGGTGGCCTCGAGATCGCGCTGAACTCCACGTATCGGACGGTGGATGCCTCGGCCGCCGCGATCGCGCTGCCCGAAGTGTTCCTCGGCATCATCCCCGGCTGGGGTGGCGCGTATCTGCTGCCCAACCTCATCGGCATCGAGAACGCACTCGAGGTGGTGATCTCGAACCCGCTCAAGCAGAACCGCATGCTGAAGCCACAGCAGGCGTACGACTACGGCATCGTCGACGCGATCTTCCCCGCCGCGAACTACCTCGAGGACTCCCTGGCCTGGGCGGACGGCGTGCTCACCGGCAAGACGAAGGTCGACCGCAAGAACGAGCCCGGCAAGATCGAGCGGCTCACCAAGTGGCCGATCGCCATCAAGATGGCTCGGGGCATGCTCGAGTCCAAGATCGGGACGGTTCCGAAGTCCCCGTACGCGGCGCTGGAGCTCCTCGACAAGGCGAAGAGCGGCACGAAGGCCGAAGGCTTCGCGCGTGAGGACGAGGCCCTTGCCGAGCTCGTCACGGGCGACCAGTTCGCGGCATCCATGTACGCGTTCGATCTTGTGCAGAAGCGGGCCAAGCGCCCCGTCGGCGCGCCCGACAAGGCCCTCGCCAAGAAGGTGACGAAGGTCGGCATCATCGGGGCCGGCCTCATGGCGAGCCAGTTCGCCCTGCTGTTCGTGCGCAAGCTGCAGGTTCCGGTGCTCATCACCGACCTCGACCAGGCTCGTGTCGACAAGGGCGTGGCGTACATCCACGATGAGATCGGCAAGCTCGAGGCCAAGGGACGCCTGGACGGCGACAGTGCGAACAGGCTGCGGGCGCTCGTGACCGGCACGACCGACAAGAGCCTGTACGCGGACTGCGACTTCGTCATCGAGGCGGTGTTCGAGGAGGTCGGCGTCAAGCAGCAGGTGTTCGGCGAGATCGAGCAGATCATCGCCGAGGACGCGATCCTCGCAACCAACACCTCGTCGCTGTCGGTCGAGGAGATCGGCGCGAAGCTGGCTCACCCCGAGCGTCTCGTGGGCTTCCACTTCTTCAACCCGGTGGCGGTCATGCCGCTCATCGAGATCGTGAAGACGCCGCAGACGTCGGATGCCGCACTCTCGACCGCGTTCGTGGTCGCCAAGAACCTCGGGAAGAATGCGGTGCTCACGGGCGACGCGCCGGGCTTCGTGGTCAACCGCCTGCTGGCGAAGGTCATGGGCGAGGCGGCGCGCGCCGTCTACGAGGGCACCCCGATCGCCGACGTCGAGAAGGCGTTCGCGCCTCTCGGTCTGCCGATGGGCCCTTTCCAGCTCATCGACCTCGTCGGCTGGAAGGTGGCCGCGCACGTCCAGGACACGATGGTGCACGCGTTCCCCGACCGGTTCTACGCGAACGAGAACTTCCATGCCCTCGCGGAGCTGCCGGAGGTCGTCGAGAAGGACAGGGGCGGCCGCGTCACCGGCTGGACGAAGGCGGCCGAGAAGCTGCTCAAGCCGGCCGTCGGCTCGTCGCCCGCGTCGGCTGCGACGATTCTCGCCCGCGTGCAGGACGGCCTCGCGCAGGAGATCAGGATCATGCTCGACGAGGGCGTGGTCCCCGAGGTCGAGGACATCGACCTCTGCCTCATCCTCGGTGCCGGCTGGCCGTTCATCGACGGCGGCGCGTCACCGTACCTCGACCGCGAGGGCGCATCCGAGCGGGTCTTCGGTGACACCTTCCACCACCCGGTGATCAAGGGCATCGCCGGCTGACACCGCGCGTCGGTCTCGCGCAGGGCGCATCCTCCGAGGAGGGTGCGCCCTGCGCGCTTGTGTGCGCACGGGCAGGGTGATGCGGGTGGCGCGTCGGGGCGAGAAATGCGGGGAACGCCCGACCTCGATTCGCGGAACGTGATCCGTCCGATGCGTGAACAGTCGGCGCCAGGCCGCCTCTCGGGCGATCGGACACCGGCGCGCAGGGCATCCTGTCCCTGAACGGTGGTCAGAACGGGAGGTGTCCGGATGCTGGATGTGATCTCGGGGATGTTCAGCGGCAGCGCGCTGGGAGTCCTGGTGAAGACGAGTGGCGCCGCCTTGACGCTGCTCGTGGTCGTACCCGCGCTCATGAAGCTGTTCCTGGTGACGGTGGACGAGGGATCGACCGCGATCCGGACTCGCAACGGCAAGCCGATCATCCGACGCGTCCGCGGCGCCGACGACGGGCGCGGTGAGGTCATGGTGCTGCGGCCCGGAACCCACGGTGCGTTCCCGATCGTGTACTGGTACCGGATGGTCGATGTGCGGGCGCGATCGACCGACCTTCCCGCACGGAGCCTCACCGCCGCCAGCGGGCACCAGCATCTCGTGCACGCGTCCTTCGACTGGCGGCCGATCGTCTCGGGGCACGACCTCCGCGTGCTCGAGCTCGACGTGGTCAACGTGAAGGAGCGCGCGGGCAACATCGTGGGGGCGGCGCTGCGCGACCTCGTCCACGAGCTCGACGGTGCGGTGCTGCCGCCGAACGACCTGCTGTCGCCGCGCCTCGTCGCGGCGTGCGCCGACCTCGTGCGCACGGACTGCGGGATCGAGCTGCTGCGCGTCATCGTGACGGGCGACGCGCTCACCGACGGCTACCTGCTGTCGCAGGCGATCACGCCGCGCCCGGCGGACCCGCAGAACGCGGAATGGGATGCCGCGGCATCCGTCCTCGCGACGCGGCTCTCGTCCGTCTAGGCCCGGTCGTCGCGGCTGCGCGCGAGATCGGGGAGCGTGGGGATCTCACCGGTCCGTGTCGGGTCGCCGCTCTGGGCGCCGCGGGCCACCGGGATGCGGGTGCCGAGCACCTGCGCCACGACGTCGTGCGCGATCTTGGCGGGCGTGAGTCCCGCCCCGTCGAGGATCTGCTCGCGGCTCGCATGGTCGATGAACTCGTCGGGCACGCCCAGCTCGTCGACCGCCGTGTCGACGCCGGCCTCGCGCAGCACCTGGCGTACGCGCGTGCCGATGCCGCCCACGCGGATGCCGTCCTCGATCGTGATGACGAGACGGTGGGATGCCGCGAGCTCGACGATGGAGGGCTGTACCGGCACGACCCACCGGGGGTCGACCACGGTGGCGCCGATGCCCTGTGCCCGCAGGCGCTCGGCGACCTCGACGGCGGTGTGCGCCATGGGGCCGATGCCGATCAGCAGCACGTCGTCCGCGTCGGAACGCACCAGCACGTCGACGCCGTCGTGCAGGCGCTCGACGGCGGGCAGCTCCGGGCTGACCGCGCCCTTCGGGAAGCGGATCACCGTGGGCGCATCGTCGATGGCGACCGCCTCCTGGAGCTCCTCGCGCAGGCGCACGCCGTCGCGGGGCACGGCGATGCGGATGTGCGGCACGATCTGCAGCATCGCCAGATCCCAGATGCCGTGGTGGCTCGGGCCGTCGGGACCGGTCACCCCGGCACGATCGAGCACGAAGGTGACGCCGGCGCGGTGGAGGGCGACATCCATCAGCACCTGGTCGAACGCCCGGTTCATGAACGTCGCGTAGATGGCGACCACGGGGTGCAGCCCGCCGAACGCGAGACCGGCCGCGGACGCGACGGCATGCTGTTCGGCGATCCCGACGTCGTACACGCGGTCCGGGAAGCGCTGCGCGAACGGCAGGAGCCCCGTCGGGCGCAGCATGGCCGCCGTCATCGCGATCACGTCGTCGCGCGCATCACCCACCGTGACGAGCTCTTCGGCGAAGACGTCGGTCCAGCTGAGGCCGCCGGTCGCGCCGAGCGATTCGCCCGTGATCGGGTCGATCTTGCCGACCGCGTGGAACTGGTCGGCCTCGTCCTCCAGCGCCGGAGCGTAGCCCCGGCCCTTCTCGGTGATGGCGTGGACGATGACCGGAGCGCCGTACGACTTCGCGAGCTCGAGGGTCTCGATCAGCGTCGGCAGATCGTGACCGTCGACGGGGCCGAGGTACTTGATGTCGAGGTTCGAGTAGAGCGCCGCGTTGTTCGTGAATCGCGAGAGGAACCCGTGGGTGCCGCCGCGCACGCCGCGGTAGACCGCCCGTGCGGCGGGACCGAGCTTGCGGAACAGGTCGTCGGAGCCGCGATGAAGGGTGCGGTAGGACTCCGCCGTGCGGACCCGGTTGAGATAGCGGGCCATGCCCCCGATGGTGGGGGCGTACGACCGGCCGTTGTCGTTCACCACGATCACGAGGTTGCGGTCGTTGTCGTCGGAGATGTTGTTGAGCGCCTCCCACGTCATGCCGCCGGTCAGCGCACCGTCGCCGACGACGGCGACGACGTGCCGGTCTTTGCGCCCGGTGCGGGTGAGCGCGCGGGACACGCCGTCCGCCCAGCTGAGCGAGCTGGACGCGTGGGAGGACTCCACGACGTCGTGCGGGCTCTCCGAGCGCTGGGGGTAGCCGGCCAGACCGTCACGCGCGCGCAGATTGGTGAAGTCCTGTCGCCCGGTAAGGAGCTTGTGGACGTACGACTGGTGCCCGGTGTCGAAGATCATCGGGTCGTTCGGCGAATCGAAGACGCGGTGAAGGGCGATGGTCAACTCGACGACACCGAGGTTGGGGCCCAGGTGACCGCCGGTGCGTGCGACGTTCTCGACGAGGAACCCGCGGATCTCGCTCGCGAGCTGCTCGAGCTGATCGGCGGTCAGTCCGTCGAGATCGCGGGGTCCGGTGATGGACGACAGCAGCGACATCCCCGCTCCTTTCCGGCCCGGGAAGGGCTCTGCAAGTCTACCCGGGGCATGAAGGAGGGACCGGATGCCGCGGCATCCGGTCCCCCGTGAATCAGCTGTCAGACCAGCGAACGCAGCACGTACTGCAGGATGCCGCCGTTGCGGTAGTAATCCGCCTCACCGGGCGTGTCGATGCGGACGACCGCGTCGAACTCGACAGTGGCCTTGCCGGGCGCAGAGAACTCGCTCGGTTCGGCGGTGACGCGCACCGTCTTCGGGGTGACACCCTCGTTGAGCTGCTCGAGTCCGGAGATCGAGACGATCTCGGTGCCGTCGAGTCCGAGCGACGCCCAGCTCTCACCGGCCGGGAACTGCAGCGGGACGACGCCCATGCCGATGAGGTTCGAGCGGTGGATGCGCTCGAAGCTCTCGGTGATGACCGCCTTGACGCCCAGGAGGCTCGTGCCCTTGGCCGCCCAGTCGCGGGACGAGCCGGAGCCGTACTCCTTGCCGCCGAAGATGACGAGCGGCGTGCCCGCGGCCTGGTAGTTCTGGCTGGCGTCGTAGATGAACGACTGCGGGCCACCCTCCTGCGTGAAGTCGCGGGTGAAGCCGCCTTCGACCTCGGCGCCGTCGTTGACCGCGCGCACCAGCTGATTCTTCAGGCGGATGTTCGCGAACGTCCCCCGGATCATCACCTCGTGGTTGCCGCGGCGCGAGCCGTACGAGTTGAAGTCCTTGCGATCGACGCCGTGCTCGGCGAGGTACTTGCCCGCCGGGCTGTCGGCCTTGATGTTTCCGGCCGGGCTGATGTGGTCGGTGGTGACCGAGTCCAGCAGCGTGGCCATCACACGGGCACCCGAGATATCGGTGACCGGGGTCAGTTCCATCGTCATGCCGTCGAAGTACGGCGGCTTGCGCACGTACGTCGACGCATCATCCCACTCGAACACATCGCCCGTCGGGGTCGGGAGGGTCCGCCACCGCTCGTCGCCCTCGAAGACGCTCGCGTACTGGTGGGTGAACATGTCCTTGTTGATCGACGAGTCGATCGTGGCCTGCACCTCGGCCGAGTCGGGCCAGATGTCCCGCAGGAACACGTCGTTGCCGTCCTGGTCGGTGCCGAGCGCGTCGACCTCGAAGTCGAAGTTCATCGAACCCGCGAGCGAGTAGGCGATCACGAGCGGCGGGCTCGCAAGGTAGTTCATCTTCACGTCGGGGTTGATGCGGCCCTCGAAGTTGCGGTTGCCGGAGAGAACGGCAGTCACGGCGAGGTCGTTCTGGTTGATCGCCGCCGAGACCTCCTCGATGAGCGGGCCCGAGTTGCCGATGCACGTGGTGCAGCCGTAGCCCACGGTGAAGAAGCCGAGTTCTTCGAGGTCCTTGGTGAGGCCGGCCTTCTCGTAGTAGTCGGTGACGACCTTCGACCCGGGGGCCAGCGTGGTCTTGACCCACGGCTTGGCCTTGAGCCCCTTCTTCACCGCGTTGCGAGCCAGCAGGCCGGCGGCGAGCATCACCGACGGGTTCGACGTGTTCGTGCACGAGGTGATCGCGGCGATCGTCACCGCGCCGTGGTCGAGCACGAACTTCTCGCCGCCCTCCAGCGTCACCGGGGTCGGCTTCGACGCCGTCGCCGGCGCGTGGCTGTGGTGGTGGTGCTCGTGGCTGCTGTACTCGTCCTCGGGCGAGTTTCCGGGCGGGTCGGAGGCCGGGAACGACTCCGAGCCCTCGAGGTCGACCAGGTCGTGGTCGACCTCGGCGTAGTTGGTGAGGTCGGTCTCGAACTGCTGCTTCGCCTGCGAGAGGACGATGCGGTCCTGAGGGCGCTTGGGACCGGCGATCGACGGGACGACCGTCGACAGGTCCAGCTCCATGTACTCGCTGAAGACCGGCTCGCGCGAGGGGTCGTGCCAGAGCGACTGCTCCTTCGCGTACGCCTCGACCAGGGCGAGCTGCTGCTCGTCACGGCCGGTGAGGCGCAGGTAGTCGACGGTCACGCTGTCGATCGGGAACATGGCGGCGGTCGAGCCGAACTCGGGGCTCATGTTGCCGATGGTGGCGCGGTTGGCGAGCGGCACCGAGGCCACGCCCTCGCCGTAGAACTCGACGAACTTGCCGACCACACCGTGCTTGCGCAGCATGTCGGTGATGGTCAGCACGACGTCGGTGGCCGTGACGCCGGTCGGGATCGCGCCCGACAGCTTGAAGCCGACGACCTTCGGGATGAGCATCGACACCGGCTGGCCGAGCATGGCCGCCTCTGCCTCGATGCCGCCGACGCCCCAACCGAGGACGCCGAGCCCGTTGACCATGGTCGTGTGCGAGTCGGTGCCGACGCAGGTGTCGGGGTAGGCGCGCAGGACGCCGCCGACGGAGCGGTCGTAGATCACCTTCGCGAGGTGCTCGATGTTCACCTGGTGGACGATGCCGGTGCCCGGAGGGACGACCTTGAAGTCGTCGAACGCGGTCTGGCCCCAGCGCAGGAACTGGTACCGCTCGCCGTTGCGCTCGTACTCGATCTCGACATTGCGCTCGAGGGCGTTCTCGGTGCCGAAGAGGTCGGCGATGACCGAGTGGTCGATGACCATCTCGGCCGGCGACAGCGGGTTGATCTTCGTCGGGTCGCCGCCGAGTGCGGTGACCGCCTCGCGCATGGTGGCGAGGTCGACGATGCACGGAACGCCGGTGAAGTCCTGCATCACGACGCGAGCGGGCGTGAACTGGATCTCGGTGTTCGGCTCGGCTGCGGCATCCCACGACCCGAGAGCTTCGATCTGCTCCTTGGTGACGTTGGCGCCGTCCTCGGTGCGCAGCAGGTTCTCGAGCAGCACCTTCAGGCTGAACGGGAGCTTCTCGTAGCCCGCGACCTTGTCGATGCGGAAGATCTCGTAGTCGGTGCTGCCGACCGTCAGGGTGCTCTTCGCACCGAAGCTGTCAACCGTGGACACGTCTGTCTCCTTCGTCGGCGGCGGGATCGTGCCGGAGTCCGGCATCCCCATCTTCCCCCGCCCCGAAGCCCGCGGCTAGTGAGGTCGACCTAACGGATCGGGGGAAAACTATCTTGATGTCAAGATAAATGTATCACTTCGGCGCGCGAGGATAGAGCGCGCGCACCGCGAGCCACGTCACCGCGACCAGCGGTGCGAACAGCGGCAGTCCCATCACGAGCTTGAGCGTGCCGAGCGCCGTCACGTCGCCCGCGAAGTAGAGCGGCAGCTGCACGATGAGGCGCAGCGCGAAGAGGGCGGCCCACGCGAGCGACAACCAGAAGAAGACGCGTCGCTTGCGACGATCTGCCCGCCACGCCGTGCCCTCCCCCATCAGGAATCCGACCGCGAGGCCGATGAGCGGCCATCCCACGAGCGCCGACACGAGGAACGCCGTGCCGTAGAGCGTGTTCGTGAGGAAGCCGGGAATGAAGCTGTCCTCTCCCCTGCCCGTCCACAGCGACAGTCCGGCCGCGGCAGCGGCCGCGATCAGACCGCCGATGGCCGCGCTCGCGGACTGACGCTGGATGAGCCTCACGATCGTGAACGCGGCGGCGAGGCCGACCGACAGGCCGAGGCTCAGCAGCAGGTTGCCGGAGCGGGTGTCCGCGTCGTACGTGAACGTCCACGCCACGAGGAAGACGACCCCGGGAAGGACGGATTCCAGGATGCCGCGCCAGCCGCCCATCGCCTTCCAGACGACGTGGCCGGTGCTGGCGCCCTCGGCCGGGTCGAGCCCGGCGCGCCGGGCGGCACCGCCGAGCGCGGCGCCGAGCATCTCCGACGTGGACGCCGCAGCGGCGGTGTCATCCGGCGTCGCCTCCACGGCGTCGGCAGAAGCGTCCGGGGTCCGCTCGGGATCCGCGTCGCCGGGGCGCGCGGCGTCGCTCACGCCGAGCCCGGCGTGGCGGGCATGCGGAGCGGGATGAGATCGCGCGGCGGCATCGGAGATCCGCCGCGGACGACGACGATCGACCGGAACAGATCCTCGACGGCCGCAGCCGCCTCGACGTCGGACGTCGCGGCGCCGCCGATGACGCCGCGGAGGAACCAGCGGGGGCCGTCGACACCGACGAAGCGCGCGAGACGCTTGCCCGCGGTGCCGTCCGGTCCGGCGATGACGGGCACCTCGGCGAGCAGCTCGGGGCCGAGCGGGCCCTCACGCTCCTCGACGCGGCCGCCCTGCTGCCGGATCTGCTGACGGATCTGCTCGCGCGTCTCTTCCCAGAGGCCGGCCGAACGGGGTGCCGCGAACGGCTGCACCTGCAGCGTCGAGCCGGAGTAGTCGAGACCGACGGCGACGATGCGCTTGGTCTGCTCCTCGACCTCCAGTCGCAGGTTGAGGCCCTCGCGCGGCAGGATCTTGATGCCGCCGAGGTCGATGTACGGCCGCACCGGGTTGGCCTCGGACTCGTCGAACGGGCCGGTGCTGGCGCGGTCCTCGGGCGCGACCTTGCGCGGTCCGTCGGCCGATGAGGGGTCTGTCATGCGAGGACTCCGTCCTTCTGGTAGCCCGTGGAGCCGAACCCGCCCTCGCCGCGCACGCTGTCGGGCAGGGTCTCCACGGGAATGAATACGGCGCGGGGCACCGGCATGACGATGAGCTGGGCGATGCGATCGCCCACCGAGATGTCGTGCGCGTGCTCGCGGTCGGTGTTGAGCAGGATGACCTTGATCTCACCGCGATATCCGGCATCGATCGTGCCGGGGGCGTTGACGATCGTGATGCCGTGCTTGGCGGCCAGGCCGCTCCGGGGCACGACGAAGGCGACGTAACCGTCGGGGAGGGCGATGCGCACGCCGGTGCCGACCATTGCGCGGCCGCCCGGCTCGAGGTGCACCGCCTCGGCGGCGACCAGGTCGGCGCCGGCATCACCGGGGTGCGCGTACACCGGGACGTCGGAGGCGATAATGGGGACGTCCACCGTTTCAGTCACCCAACGAGGGTAATGCAGAACTCCATGCGTCACGCCGATGCCCGCAGCGGGCTCACTCACGGCCATCAGGAGCCGCATTACCGCGAGCGACTGGGGCCCTCGCTCTGGATCCTCGTGGCGGCAGCGCTGGTGGCCCCGATGGCGGCGCTCGTGATCAGCCCCATCGACCGGACGATCGCGCTCGTGGTGGGTGCTGCAGTCGGCGTGGTGCTGATCGCGCTGATGATCGCAGCCGCTCCGGTGGTCGAGGTGCGGGACGGCGAGCTGCGCGCGGGGCGCGCTCACATCGACGTCGAGTTCCTCGGAATGCCGCAGGTGCACCTCGGCGACGATGCGCGCCATGCGCGCGGTGCGGGTCTCGACCCGCGGTCGTGGCATCTGATCCGGGGCGGGATCGACGGACTCGTCGTCATCCCGGTGACCGATGCCGACGACCCGACGACCGCGTGGGTGATCTCCTCGCGGACGCCGGATCGACTGTCCGCCGCTGTGCGGCGGGCTCAGATCACGCGGAGCACTCCACGCACATAGGGCCGTCGGCGGTCTCGTGATCGAGCTGCGAACGGTGCTTCACGAGGAAGCAGTTCGAGCAGGTGAACTCATCCTCCTGGGGAGGGAGGACGACGACGTCGAGCTCGAGGTCCGACAGGTCGGCGCCGGGCAGCTCGAACCCCGACGGGTTGTCGGAATCCTCCACGTCGACCGAGCCCGAGAGCTTGTCGGGGACGCGCTCCTTGAGCGCTTCGATCGACTCGCTGTCATCCTCGGTCTTGCGGGGGGCGTCGTAATCGGTGGCCATGCGTGAACGTCTCAACTTCCGGGTATCGCGGATTGCGCTCGCCCTTGCGGGCGGCGATAGTTTGCACGACGGTTCCCCTTTTCGCAAATGCGTCCGGCGGTGTCGCCCCCGTGCGTCGCGTGAAACTCGCGGCACGCGCCGGATATTCCCGATCACCGTACTTCCCTGTGACACGATGGGGCGGATCAGGCAGCGAACCACTGCTCTGAGCCCGAAGCGCAAGTACAGCCGTGAGCCCGAGGGAAAACTAGGGGGCGTTCGCATGGAACAGCTCAAGGTCATCGGAACCGAGGACGACAAGCTCATCCTGGCGACCGAGTCCGGTGAAAGATTCTCGCTCGATGTCGACGACGTGCTGCGTGGCGAGCTGCGCAAGGTCGGCCGCGATCGCGATGCGGACGTGCAGACGCCGCGCGCGAGCCCGCGCGAGATCCAGGCCCACATCCGCTCGGGCCTGTCAGCGCGGGAGGTCGCCGAGCTGCTGGGCGCCCGTGTGGAGGATGTCGTCCGGTTCGAAGGCCCGGTACTGGCGGAGCGCGAGCATGTCGTGGGCCAGGCGCTCGCGGTCCCCGTGCTCCTCGGCGGCGACTTCGAGGGCGACGGCCAGACCACGTTCGGCTCGGCCGTGCGCGCCAAGCTGGCCGAGGCCGGTGCCATCGGCGAACGGTGGACCAGCTGGAAGGCGCCGACCGGCTGGACCGTCAAGCTGGAGTTCACGGCCAACGACATCGGGCACGATGCTCGCTGGGGCTTCGATCCGCGCCGCAGCACGCTCTCACCGCTGAATTCCGATGCCATCCAGCTGTCCCGTCAGGGCGCGCTGCCCGAAGGGCTGATCCCCCGGCTGCGCGCGCTCGACGCGGTGCCGGCGAAGGATGACTCACGATTCGACAGCGGCGCTTTCGGGCCGCGAGGGCTTCCCGACGCCGACATCGAGTCGCCGGAGATCCCGGCACCCGCCGCGCCGGCCGTCCAGCAGGCCGCGATCAAGCGGGCCACTGAGCCCACGGTCGTGACCTCGGCCGAGACGGCCGATCTGCTCGAGGCGCTGCGCCGCCGCCGTGGTCAGCGCGAGCCGCTGCCGGGCGCCGACGAAGCGGCGGCACCGCAGCGGTCTTCCGCGCCGGTCGCGCTGTTCGACGCCCTCGAGCCGGGCTACGACGAGGCGTCCGGCGACGACGAGCCGCCGGCATCCGAGCACCAGCCCACCCCTGCCGCTGTCGCGGAGGCGGGCCGTCGCAAGGGCCGCACGTCGATGCCGTCGTGGGACGAGATCGTCTTCGGCGCCCGCTCGGAGGACTGACGCGCGGTCAGGCGAAAGCGCCGAGCCGGATGAGGGGCACCACGCGCTCCTCATCGGTGAGCGAGCCGTGCTGCCCGACCATCTTCTGGGGTGCCTTGTCGGCGAGCCGGTCGTCGTAGTAGGCGATCCCCGCGCGTGCGGCGACGATCACGTCGCCGAGGCGTGCGGCGACCTCCGGGTCCACCGCGCCGATGAGTCCCGATGCCGCGAGCTCGGCTCGCGAGAAGACCCAGGAGCGGGAAGCCTCGGACTCGCGCCACCGTGCGAGCACGGCATCCGCCTGCCCGGGTTCGGCATACAGCTGCAGCATGCGCGGCTCGCCGCCGATGAGCCGGACGCCGTCGAGCAGGTCACCGGCGTCGTCGAGCAGGATGTGGCGGTGCCGGGGAACGTCGATCATGCCGTGATCGGAGGTGACGACGACACCGGTGCCCCGGTCGACCGATGCCGCGAGCCGGCGGGCCGCGGCATCCACCCGTTCCAGAGCGGCCACCCACTCGTCTGACTCCCAGCCGCGCTTGTGGCCCACCGCGTCGAGGTCCGCCGCATACAGATAGACGAGCGAGCCCGGATGCCGCGCCGCCAGGTCGGCGGCGACGCGCACGCGTTCGTCGAGGTCGTCGACACCGTGGAACTCGGCGTCGCCGAGGGTCGCCGCCGTGAAGCCGGTGCGGGCGTACTCGTTGCGCGACACGGCGAAGAAGGGCCGCCCGAGTGTGGCCGACAGCGGCGCGGAGCGCTGGAAGGACAGCGGCAGGCCATCGGTGTCCCACCCGCGCAGCATGTTGACGACGTCATCGGTGCCGGGAACGCGGGCGCGATAGCCGACGATGCCGTGCTCCCCCGGCAGGGCACCTGTGAGCAGACTGGTCAGCGCGGCCGCCGTGGTCGAGGGGAAGACGGTGCGGGCGGCATCGCGCTTCGTGCGCGCCTCACTGAGGAATCGGGCGTGACCGGCGCGGGCGCCGAGGTTGAACGCGCCGAGGCCGTCGATCACCCAGACGATGGCGCTGCGCGCCGGGGCGAACCATTCCGATCCGCCCTCCAGCGCCGCCGACATCTCGGGCACGACACGGGTGAGGCTCCGGGCGCGCGGCGGGTCCGCGGGTAGGCTGAGGGACATCGGGGCCAGTCTCGCACACCGCAGCCGAGCCCCACCGCTCCCGCCGTCACCCGAGGCTTCATCGACACATGCCCGCTTCCCGCACCGATTCCTCACCCGCCGACCACGGACGCATCGAGGACGTCGACGTCTCCTCCGAGATGCAGACGTCGTTCCTCGAATACGCCTATTCGGTGATCTACTCGCGCGCGCTCCCCGACGCGCGCGACGGGCTGAAGCCGGTGCAGCGACGCATCCTGTTCCAGATGGCCGACATGGGCCTGCGGCCCGACCGCGGTCATGTCAAGAGCGCCCGCGTCGTGGGCGAGGTGATGGGGAAGCTGCATCCGCACGGTGACGCCCCCATCTATGACGCGCTGGTGCGACTCGCACAGCCGTTCTCGCTGCGGGTCCCCCTGGTCGACGGACACGGCAACTTCGGCTCCCTCGATGATGGGCCGGCCGCGCCCCGGTACACCGAGGCTCGTCTCGCCCCTCCGGCGCTCGCGCTGACCGAGAACCTCGACGAGGACGTCGTCGACTTCATCCCGAACTACGACGGCCAGTTCCAGCAGCCGGAAGTGCTGCCGGCGGCGTTCCCCAACCTGCTCGTCAACGGCACGACCGGCATCGCCGTCGGCATGGCGACGAACATGGCCCCGCACAACCTCATCGAGGTCGTCGGCGCGGCGACGCATCTGCTCGACAACCCCGAGGCGACCGTCGAAGAGCTGATGGAGTTCGTACCCGGCCCCGATCTTCCCGGTGGCGGCATCATCGTCGGTCTCGATGGCATCAAGGATGCCTACGCGAACGGTCGCGGCAGCTTCCGCACGCGGGCCAAGGTGTCGATCGAGTCCCTCGGCCCGCGGCGCACGGGTCTCATCGTCACCGAGCTCCCGTATCTCGTCGGCCCGGAGCGTGTGATCGAGAAGATCAAGGACGCCGTCAACGCCAAGAAGCTGCAGGGCATCTCAGATGTCACCGACCTCACCGACCGCCACCATGGTCTGCGCCTGGTCATCGGCATCAAGACCGGCTTCGACCCGCAGGCGGTGCTCGACCACCTCTACCGGCTGACGCCGCTCGAGGACTCGTTCAGCATCAACAACGTCGCCCTCGTCGAAGGACAGCCGCAGACGCTCGGACTCCGGGAGCTCCTGCGGGTCTACCTCGACCACCGCATCAGCGTCGTCACGCGGCGCAGCCGCTACCGCCTCACCCGGCGCAAGGAACGGCTGCACCTGGTCGAGGGCCTCCTCATCGCGATCCTGGACATCGACGAGGTCATCCAGGTCATCCGCACCTCCGACGACGGCGAGCAGGCGCGTCAGCGACTGATGAGCGTCTTCGACCTGTCCGAGGCGCAGTCCGAGTACATCCTCGAGCTGCGTCTGCGCCGGCTGACGAAGTTCTCCCGCATCGAGCTGGAGACCGAGCGCGACAACCTCAAGAAGGAGATCGCTCAGCTCGAGGAGCTGCTCGGCAGCGACGTCCTGCTGCGCGCGCAGGTGGCGCATGAGCTGGATGCCGCGGCAGAGGCGTTCGGCACGCCCCGGCGGACGCTGCTGCTCAACGGCGGCCCGGTGCAGCCGCGCTCCCGCGCCGCCGCTGAGTCCGAGGTACTGATCGGCGCGCGTCCCGGCGCCCAGC
>NZ_JBJDRK010000040.1:0-45803 GCF_044987405.1 Microbacterium sp. ZW T2_14
ACCCCCGCACTGACGGCGCCCCCGCACCAGGACCCTGCTTCGTCGAGGATGCGGACCGCGACCCCTCGGAACCCGTGGCATCGGCGGCCGACCAGCGCAGCCACACCCAGAAGCAGCACGACGCGTTCGCGGTGCTGCTCACCGCGGCCGCCGCCTCCGGCGAACTGCCCACCCTCGGCGGGGCCGCGCCCACCCTGGTCGTGTCGGTACGGGCGGAAGACCTCGCCGCCGGCCACGGCCACGCCCACCTCCCCGGTGACGACCAGCCCGTCCCGCTCGCGGTCGCCCGGCACATCGCCTGCACCGGCGCCATCCAACGCGTGATCCTCGACGAGACCGGCCGGATCGTGTCGATCACCACCCTGGACCGCATCTTCAACCACCACCAGCGCAAAGCGATCACCCTCCGCGACGGCGGCTGCCTCATCCCCGGCTGCCACGTCCCACCCCACTGGTGCGAGATCCACCACGTGCAAGAACACTCCCGCGGCGGACCCACCCACACCGACAACGGCGTCCTGCTCTGCTGGTTCCACCACCGCACCCTCGACACCTGCGGCTGGCAGATCCGCATGCAAAACGGCATCCCCTACGTGAAAGGCCCCTACTGGTGGGACGCCCACGTGAAATGGCGACCCGCCACGAAATCCCCCACCCGAAAACGCGACCTCATCGCCCAGCGAACGTGACCGGCACGTCGAGTTCAAGAGTTCCGCGCGCCGGTGGGTCCCCTTGCCCGCCGGGACCCAGACGTGTGGTTCGGTTCGCACCCGAGGATGCCGGCGACGGACGCGACTGTCGAGCGCGCGTTCGCGGTGAAGGAGCTGCCGGCAAGGGCAGAATCAGACGCATGCTTGATGACGCAGAGGCCGAGGAACTCCGGCGCTTGGGTGCCCGGTTCTATGCACCCGATCCTGCCGTGCCCCTGACCGACTCCGAGAAGCAGCGACTGCACCAGCTCGAGGTGCAGAAGCGAGAACCGCTCGCTCAGCCGACGGAGTCCTCAGCTGCGGTTCAGCAGACGGAGTCGTCAACTGGGTATCCCCAGCCCGAGTCGATAGCCGAGGATCGGCCCACGGCTGCCTCGACCACCGCATCGACATCCGAAGCCTCCGCGACGCCACCGCCCGCGAGGCGGCGACGAGGAGCGACGCTGCTCGTCGCCGCAGCATGCGTGATCCTCGGCGGAGCACTGGGATGGCTGGTTGCCCAGGGAACGCCTGGGCAGCCCTCAGCAGCATCGCAGTCCGAAGGCCTGCCGCCTGAATTGCTGAGACCCGCGACGGAAGAGGATGTCCTCGACGTGGTCGATGACTCGATCGACCCCGGAAGCACCCGGTTTGTGGCGAAGATCGATGGTGTGGACGTCTACCTCGGCACCAGCCGCGGGCAATCGCAGGTGTGCGTCTTGGCATACCGCGCGGGCATCCCCACGTCCATCGGCTGCAGTCCCTGGTCGGCAGGGACCGCCATGGCGAGCGGAATCACGCAGGATCTCACCATCGCCGTCGGCACCGATGCCTACCCCGACAGCGATGCGGAGAGGATTCCGCTGTCCGAGTCGGCCACCGCGATCCGGGGCCCACTCGGTCCGTGATACCGCACCGGCGCGGGTCCAGACCCCCGGCGCGATCGCGCAGGGATGCCCCTCAGAGACCGGCGACAGCTCGATGCGTGCGGCACATGAGGCCCGCCGGGCGGCGATGATGTCAGCGTGGAGTATGTATCGCGGGTGCCCGGTCCGCCGCTCGACAGGCTGATCGACGACCTCTACTACCTGGAGGGTGTCCCGCCATACCCTCGCTTGATGCTGCCGGCGGCGCCCGCGCCCCTCCTCATCGTCAACCTCGGGGCGCCGTTTCTGCTCCGCGCGGGCGCCGATCCAGAAGCGGTGGAGTACGCCGACGGCTGTGCGGTCGCCACTCCCACCCGTGCGTGGGAGTTCGGCTACCCGACCCCGACGCGGTCCGTGGGTGTCCACTTCAGGCCGTGGGGACTGGCACCGTTCCTTCCCATGCCCGCGGCCGAGCTATGCGACCGACCCGCGACGGTGGAACAGATCTGGGGGCGGCCCGCTATCACTGAGTTGCGGCAACGACTGACCTCGGCACACGCCCCCGAAGAGATGCTGATGCTGCTCGAGGACGAGCTGGTGCGACGCATGCGCAGAATCAACGGCCTCGACCTCGTCCGCCACCTGAGCAGCGCCATCGCGGAGAGCGGCGGCGCCGTGCCGATCAGCGACCTCGGCGTGGCAGCCCGCGCCAGCAGCACCTACGTGGCGAAGCGGTTCAAGGAGGTGATCGGCGTCACGCCGAAGCGGCTGGCGCGCAGCTACCGATTCACGGCGACCGTGTTGACGATCGATGTGGCCGCGCCGATCGACTGGGGCGACGTCGCCGCTCGCGCCGGCTACTTCGATCAGGCCCACTTCGTCCACGAGTTCCGGGAGTTCACCGGGCTCACGCCGACCCGGTATGTCGAAGCTCGGCAGCGCTTCCTCCGCGAACATCCCGACCACGTACTGGAAGGGTGGCCCGTGCCGGTCGATTGATTTCTTACAAGATCGACCAGAAACGACACACGAGACTTGTGACTCCGAACAAAGGAGAAGCCCATGGGCAGGGTGGTCATGAATGCGTCGGTCTCGGTGGATGGCTTCATCGCGGCTGAGAACGACGATCCCGGTCCACTCTTCGAATGGCTGGTCAACGGCGACGTGCCGTTGGACGGTAGCGGCGTGCTGAACGTGTCCCAGGCCTCGTACGACCACATCCGGCCGTACTGGGACGAGATCGGCGTGACGATCGTCGGCCGCCACAGCTTCGACATCACTGACGGCTGGGACGGGCAGCCTCCGAGCGGGATCGACCACGTGGTCGTCGTGACACACCGGCCGGCGCCCGAGGGCTGGGACCCGGACGCGCCGTTCCACTTCGTCGACGGCATCGAAGCCGCCGTGACCAAGGCGCAGGAGCTCGCGGGCGACCGCACCGTCGAGGTGGCTGCCGGCGACGTCGGCGGCCAGGTGCTCGCCGCAGGGCTGGTCGACGAGGTGCGCATGGATGTCGCACCCGTCGTGCTCGGGTCGGGCAAACGCTACTTCGGCTCCATCGACTCGCCGCACCTCCTGGAGGACCCGGACGTCGTCGTGCGAGGCAGCCGGGTGCTTCACCTGCGCTTCCCGGTGCGTCGCTGACCGTTCGCGGCGCCGCCGGTCAGTGGGCCATCGACGCGAGCGCCTCCGGATCGATGGTCGCGATCGAACGGGTGTCCTGGAAGGCGCGGACGCCCTCGATGCCCTGCTCGCGGCCGAAGCCCGACTGCTTCATGCCACCGAACGGGGCGCGGAGGTCCAGGCGCGTCGCGCCGTGGTCGTTCACCCAGACGTAGCCGCACTCCAGCTGCGAGCCCACGCGCTGCGCGGCGTCGGGGGATGCGGTCCACACCGAGCCGCACAGCCCGCCCCACGTGTCGTTGGCGAGGCGCACCGCTTCGTCCTCGTCGTCGAACGGGATCACGGGGATGACCGGCCCGAACTGCTCCTGCGTCACGACCCGCAGGTGCAGCGCCGGATCGACGACGATCGCCGGGCGCACGAAGTTCCCGCCCGCCAGATCGCCTTCGGGCAGCGCCCCGTACTCGCGGACGTCGGCTCCGGCATCCTTCGCCTCCTGGATGATCTCGTCGACGAACGCCTTCTGCGCCGGCTGATGCAGCGGGCCCATCGTCGTGCCGTCATCCAGCCCGTAGCCGAGCTTGGCGTTCTCGAGCCGCGCGCTGAGTCCCGAGACGAGGTCGTCGAGACGCGAACGGTGCACGAAGACGCGCTTCGCGTTCATGCAGATCTGCCCGGTGGTGTCGTAGATCGCCGCGTAGAGCCGGTCCAGGTGCGCGTCGTCGAGGATCGCGTCGTCGAGGAAGACGGCCGCGTCGTTGCCGCCCAGCTCGAGCGTCACGCGGGTGAGGCTCTTGGACGCCATCTCCATGATCCGCTTGCCGCCGTTCACACTGCCGGTGAAGCACACCTTGGCGACGTCGGGGTTCTGGATGAGGTCGGCCATGTCCTGATCGCGTCCCGTCACGACGTTGAGGACGCCCGGCGGCAGCTTCTCGGCGACCCGCTGCACCACCCGCGTGGTCGCCAGCGGCGCCGAGGGCGGCGGCTTCACGATCGCGGTGTTGCCGGCCAGCAATGCGTGCGGCAGCGAAGCGCCGAGGATCGCGATGGGCCAATTGAACGGCACGATCACCGTCACGACACCCAGCGGCTGATAGGTCACGTCGGTCGACACCGGAATCGCCCCGGGCACGGGTGGCAGCGTCTTCGACGCGCCGACCTCGTCGGCGAGCATCAGGGCCAGGTTCCAGCGGAGCTCGAACACCAGCGCGTCGATCCACGCCTCCATCCGGATCTTGCCGTTCTCCTGCGACAGGATCGCGGCATCCGCGTCTCGATCGTCCGCGATCCCGGCGATGGCCGCAGCCATCTGCGCCGCACGCTCCTGCGCCGTGAGTGCCGCCCACGCGGGGAAGGCCGCCTTCGCCGCGGCGACGGCATCCTTCACATCCGAGACGGATGCCGCGGCCGCCTCGCCGACGACCGCACCGGGCCTGCCGGGGTCGGGGATGGTCAGCACCTCATCGGTGAACCGCTCCTCACCGCCGATGTACAGTCCGGTCCGCACCGATGTCTCCATCGCGGTCTCGCCCATGGAACGCCACCTTCCAGTCGCTCTGCTCCGGGTCTCGCCGGGGCACGTGTCTCTTGACTCCGGCTCTCGCCGGGGCGATGTGTCTTGGCTCCGGGTCTCGCCGGGGCCTTGCGCTTGCTTCACTGCGGCTCTCGCCGAAGCGCGTCGTTCGGGTTGTCAGCGCGTCGGCGGCCGGGCGCCGTCGACCTGTTCCCAGGGTGCCTCTCCCATGCGCCTGAATCAAGATTGTCGACGATATTCGCGAAGATTTCGTATCGAATGCTTCCCGGTGGGAGCATCGTCGAGAGATAGTGTCAGTGCACGGACGAAGGCGCCGAAAGGGATGGGCGAGATGACGGATGCCGCGGTGCGCAGCGACGACGATGCGATGGAGCGGCCCGACCTGACGCAGGTCATCCGCGAGGCCATCCTCGATGCGCAGTTCGCGCCGCACCAGCGGCTCATCGAAGCCGACCTCAGCGAGCGCTACGGCGCGTCGCGCGCCTCGGTGCGCACGGCTCTCCTCAACCTCGCCGGAGAAGGGCTCGTCGAGCGCCTCCCCAACCGCGGCGCGCGCGTGCGCGCGATCACCGTCGACGAGGCGATCGAGATCGTCGAGGTCCGCATCGGCCTCGAGACGCTGTGCGCGCGCAAGGCCGCCGAGAACCTCACGCCCGCCGACGCCGAGCGCCTGCGCGCGCTGCGCTCCGACATCGAAGCGGCGATCGGATCGGGAGACCTCATGGCCTACTCCCGCCTCACCCAGGAGCTCGACCGCCGCATCCGCGACCTCAGCCGGCACGGGACCGCCACGCAGCTGCTCGAACGCCTGCGCGCCCAATCGGCGCGTCACCAGTTCCGCCTCGCGTTCCACCCCGGTCGCGCCGCGACGTCGGCCCCGGAGCACATCGCGATCATCGATGCCATCCTCGCCAAGGATCCCGATGCCGCCGAGGCCGCGACGCGCGCCCACCTCTCCGGCATCGTCGAGGTCCTGCACCGCATGGAGTAACGGGAAGGGGCGGCCGGATGCTCCGGCCGCCCCTTCCCCTGCCTACGCGTCGCGCGGGCTCAGCTCACTCGCCCCAGCTCTCGGCGGGGGCGTAGCCCTTGCCGTTGTACTTCTGCACCTGCACGGTCGAGACGGCGGGCAGGCCGTCCTCAGTGGTGTCGACGGTGGAGCCCTCGAGCATGAGCGGCGCGGTGTAGCCCGAGATGCTGCGCAGTTGTTCCATGAAGTCGTCACGCGTCGGCTCGGTCATCTTCGCGAAGACCTGCTCGAGCGTCGCGCCGACCTGGTACGACCAGACGCAGTGCGGGAACGCGGGCACGTCGGAGTAGTCGGCGTACTCCTTCAGCCCATCGAGGAAGGCGGCGCCGTCCTCACTGTCAGCGAACGTCGGGGCGGCCGCCGACTGGGCGAACGCCACGGTGTAGACGCCCGGGAACGCCGACGCACCGCCGGGCTCGAGGATCGCACTCGGGCTCGAGGTGTTCGACGGGAGGAACCATGAGGGCAGCCAGCCGAGTTCCTGCGTCTTCTGCAGCGACGAGATGACGAGCGGCGTGATCGACATCGCGTTGAAGAACACGTCGGCGCCCGAGCCCGCGAGCTCGGTCAGCTGCGCGTCGACCGACGTGTCGGTCGCCTCGTAGGTGAGCTCCTTCACGATCTCGATGTTGTCGGCGCCCTCGATGCCGGTCTTGAAGCCCTCGACGTAGCCCTCGCCGTAATCGTCGTTCTGCGACAGGATCGCGACAGTGTGGTCCTCGCCCGAGCTCGCCAGCAGCTCGCCGAACGCCTGGCCCTCGTTCTGATAGATCGGCACGAACCCGAGCGACCACGGGCTCTCCTCCTGGTCGCTGAAGATCGGGTCGCCCGACATGATCAGCGCCTGCGGCACCTCGTCGGCGATCGCCGCCTCGCGCCACGCACGGTTGGTGGGAGTGCCGAGGCCCGCCGTCATCGCGAACACGCTGCTCTTGAGCTGGTCGTAGTTGGCCTTGGCCTTCTGCGGGTCGTACTCGTCGTCGAGCGCTTCGATCTCGACGGTGCGCGTCTTGCCGTCGCCGAACTCGACGCCGCCGTCCGCGTTCTTGGCGCCGAAGTAGGCGGTGATGCCGGCGACCGTGCACGTGCCCGGGCCTGCCGTCGGGCCGCTCAGCGGCGTGGTGATGCCGAGCGTGATCGACGTGTCGGTGATGCCGGGGCTCGCCTCGGCGCCTCCGTCTTCGGTGCTGTTCGGCGTGCCGCCGCCGCGCGAGCAGCCGGCGGCGAGGACGGCGACGATGCCGATCCCTGCGACGACCGAGGCGACACGCATCTTCCTGCGGTTCGTACTCATTGGTCCTGCCTCTCTGTGTGGATTATGACTGCGTCGTTGGTGGAGGTGGGGTCGTAGGCGCTGGCGCCGCAGGCGCGCCCAGGGCGTCGGCGACAGCGGCGGAACCGGATACGGATGCCGCGGCATCCGTCCCGCCCCCCACCCCGGCCGTACCGGCACCGCGGGGAGCGTCTCCGTCACGCCGGCGACGGCGCCACAGCCTCGGCAGCGAGACCAGGCCGCCGGGGAGGATGAACAGGACGATGAGGAGGATCGCGCCCTGCAGCATCGCCGTGATGTTGGGGTCGATGAGGTTCGTGATCTGCGGTAGCAGCACGTACCACGCCCCGCCGAGGAGCGATCCGACGATGCTGCCGGCGCCGCCGATCACCATCGAGGCGAGGAGCTCGATCGAGTGCCCGAAGTGCAGGGTCTCGGGCGAGGTGTACTGGATGACCACCATGTAGAGGAAGCCGCTGACGCCGCCGATGAGGGAGGCGATCGTGAACGCGAGCACCTTGTAGCGGTACGGCGAGATGCCCATCGAGCCGGCGACGGCCTCGTTGCCCTTCACGATGGCGAAGGCGCGACCGTACTTGCCGCGCACGAGGTTGCGGGTGAGGAGGAACGTGATCCCGGCGATGAGGATCACGATGTACAGCTGCCACTGGTCGTCGTACAGCCCGGTCCATTCCGGGGCGTCCGAGAAGCGGGCAGAAGTGCCCTGCGATCCGCCGGTGAGATCCGACAGCCGCTTCGCGAGCGGCACGCCCACGATGGGCAGCGCGATCGTCACCATCGCGATCGCGAGCCCGCCCAGCCGCGCCGCGGCGAGGGCGATGAGGAGCCCGATGACCGCGGGCACCAGGCACGCCAGCAGGAACACGAGCACGACGTTCCAGTCGTGCTCGATTCCCCACGCGGTGGCGTACGCGCCGACGCCCACGAAGAAGATCTGCCCCAGCGACACCTGGCCCGTGTAGCCCATCACCACGTTGAGGCCGAGCACGGCGACGGCGAAGACGCCGATGCGGGCGATCGTCTGGTTGGCGAACTCGGGCAGGATGAGCGGCCCCACGACGAGCAGCACGACGACGAGGCCGGTCCCCGCCCACCTCACCCAGGGGCGGGCGAAGAAGGGCGTCCGGCTCGTGGACTCCGCGGTCGAAGGCATCAGACGCGCACCACCGCTTTCCGGCCGAACAGGCCCTGTGGCCGCACGATGAGCACGACGAAGATGAGGATGAACGGCACCGCGATCTTGAGGTCGTGGCCGATGAAGGGGATGTAGACGGCCGCGAGGTTCTCGAGCACGCCGATCAGCCATGCGGCGACGACCACGCCGATGGGGCTCGAGAGACCGCCGAGGATGCACGCGGCGAGCGCGTAGACGAGGGCGGAGTCCATCATCCCGGGGGTCAGCGTGAGCTGCGGGGCGACCAGTACGCCGGCGACGGCGCCGAGCACGGCGGCCAGGCCCCATCCGGTCATGAGACTGCGGCCGACGTTGATGCCGGAGAAGGCGGCCGAGGCCGGGTTGATGGCGACGGCGCGCAGGGCCAGGCCGAGCTTCGTGCCGAGGAACAGCGCCTGCAGCAGCAGCATGATCACGACGATGACGATGATGGTCCCGAGCGAGCGCACGCTGATCACGGCGCCTGCGACCTGGATCGTCTCGAGCGGGAACAGCGATGGGAACAGGCGGTTGTTGTACGTCCAGACCCAGGCGCAGAACCCGGTGATGAGGGTCAGGAGGCCGATCGTGACGACGACGGCGGTGTCGGGATCGCCCCGCTCGAAGCGGCGGATGAGGTACCGCTCGATGACCGCGCCGAGGACGAAGGACGCGACGATGGCGGCGAGGATCGCCAGCAGGATCGGCACGCCGAAGCCGTTGAGCGCCCACGCGATGTAGGCGGACAGCACGGCCATCCCGCCCTGCGCGAAGTTGATCAAGCCCGTCGCCTGGTTGACCAGGACGATCGCGAGCGCGAGTGCGGCATAGATCGATCCGGTCGACAGGCCGTCGATCACGAGCTGGATGAAGGTGCCCACCGTCAGCCTCCCAGGTACGCGCGGCGGATCTCGTCCATGCCCTTGAGCTCCGCCGTCGAGCCCGTCAGGACGCTGCGACCGGTCTCGAGCACGATGGCGCTGTCGACGAGCGTGAAGGCGAGGTTGGCGTTCTGCTCGACCACGACCATCGCGATCCCCGACTCGCTGCGCAGCCGGCCGATCGCCTGGTACACGGCCTTGGCCGTGCTGGGTGCCAGGCCGAGGGATGCCTCGTCCAGAAGCAGCAGCCGCGGCTTCGACATGATCGCGCGGGCGATCGCCAGCATCTGCTGCTCGCCGCCCGAGAGCGCGGAGCCGGCGGAGCGGACGCGGTCCTGCAGCTGCGGGAAGAGGTCGAGGCAGTAGTCGATATCGGTGCGGATGCCCTGGGCGTCCTTGCGGCGGTAGGCACCCACCCGCAGGTTCTCGCGCACCGTGAGGTCGGACAGCGTGCCACGTCCCTCCGGCACGTGGGCGATGCCGAGCGCCGCCACCTGGTCGGGGCGGAGGCCCCGGAGGTCCTTGCCGTCGAAGCGGATGGTGCCCGTCGAGCGGACGGTGCCCGACACCGCACGCAGGGTCGTCGTCTTGCCGGCGCCGTTGGCACCGAGGATGCCGACCGCCCCGCCGTCGGGCACGGTCAGCGACACGCCCTCCAGCACCTGCACGCGTCCGTAGAACGCCCGGACGTCGGCGAGCTCAAGCAGCGTCATCGACGGCGTCCTTTCCGAGATACGCCTCGATGACCCGTGTGTCGGACTGGGCCTCGGCGGCAGAGCCCTCCATGAGCTTGCGGCCGTGGTCGAGCACGACGACGCGGTCGGTGAGGGCGGAGATGAGACCCATGTTGTGCTCGACGATCACGACGGTGATGTCGTCGTCGCGAACGCGGCGGACCGTCTGGATGAGCTGCTCGACCTCGGAGTGCGGCAGGCCCGCGGCGGGCTCGTCGAGCAGCAGCAGCCGCGGCTTCATGAGGAGGGCCCGGCACAGCTCGACGCCCTTGTGAAGTCCGTGCGAGAGCTCGTCGGCACGCGTCTTCGCGGCCCAGCCGAGCCCGTGACTCTCGAGGAGGTCGAGCGCCTCCCCACGCAGCGCCTTCTCGGACCGCACCGTGCGCGGCAGACGCAGCGACCACTCCCCCGGTCCGCCTGGCAGCCTGCTGTGGGCGCCGAGCAGCACGTTCTCGAGCACGGTCTCCCGCAGCTGCAGCGCCGGATGCTGGAAGGTGCGGGCGAGTCCGTGGCGGGCGAGTGTGGCGGGCGGCGAGCCGAGCACCTCGTCGCCGTCGATCGTGATCGAGCCCGCGCTCGGCCGGTAGTGCCCGCTGACGCAGTTGAAGAGCGACGTCTTGCCGGCACCGTTGGGTCCGACGAGACCGAAGATCTGTCCGGCCTCCACCGTGAAGCTGACGTCTTCGAGCACCTTGACGCCACCGAACTGGAGGCTGACATCACGGACTTCGAGCCGAGCGCCCATCGCTCCACCTTTCGCCCATCGCCCTGCTTTGCGCACTGTCGCGTCATCGCGCTTTCGCATCTCGCGTCGTCGCGGTCGTACTGGGGACTCGAGTCCTCCCCTGCTGGGAAACTACGGAGGTGCGTCGAGATTGTCAACGATTTTGGTGTGAAGTTCCGCGACCGTGACCTTGCGACTCGATCGTGTCGCGAGAAGCGGCGGCCCGCGGCATCCGTTTCCACTCAACGGAACTGCCGGCCGACGTGGCTGCGACACGCTCCTACGCTGACCGCAGCTTCCGCAACAACGAAGGAGGGTCGACGATGACCGCGACCGATACCGCAGCAGAGACACTCGCCCAGGCGATCGAACGCGCCGGCAGCCCGGTGGAACTGCTGCGCAACCAGAACTGGCCGGCTTTCACGTTCCCCGTCGCGCCGGAGTTCACGAACTGGCGCGACGAGCAGCGGGCATGGAACACGTCGGTGGCCCTCATGGACCAGTCGCACCACATGACGCAGCTGTTCCTGGACGGCGCCGACCTGATCCCGCTCCTCAGCTCGATCTCGCCGAACACGTTCGCGACGTTCCGCCCGGGCGTCGCCAAGCAGCTGATCGCGGTGAACCAGGACGGCTACCTCATCGGCGACGGCATCCTGTTCTACAACGCCGAAGGGCCCGAGGGGCTCGTGCTCATCGGGCACCACATCCTCATCGACTGGGTGCGCTTCAACATCGAGAAGGCTCAGGATGCCGGCAAGGACGTCCGCTACCGGCTCGAGGCGAACTCGCATATGCGTCAGGGACCCCCGACGTTCTACCGCTACGAGCTGCAAGGCCCCCACGCGGACCTCGTGATGGAGAAGGTGTTCGGCGGCCCTGCGCCCGACATCAAGTTCTTCCACATCGGCGATGTGGAGATCGCCGGACGGCCGGTCAAGGCGCTGCGCCACGGCATGGCGGGGCAGCCCGGGTTCGAGTTCTACGGACCGTGGGAGGACAACGAGATCGTCCTGAACGCGCTGATGGAGGCGGGCGCCGAGCACGACATCCGCCGGGTCGGCGCGAAGGCCTACTCGTCGTCGCCGCTCGAGTCGGGGTGGGTGCCGACGCCCTTCCCCGCGGTGTTCGACGACGACTTCGCCGAGTACCGCGCCTGGCTGCCGGCCGCGCGCATCGGCTCGGTCGCGGGTTCGCTGTACTCGGCCGACGTCCACGAGTTCTACATGACGCCGTTCGACATCGGCCTGGGCCGGTCGGTGCGCTTCGACCACGACTTCCACGGACGGGAGGCGCTCGAGAAGCACGCCGAGAACCAGCGCCGCCGCAAGGTCACGCTGATCTGGAACGCCGACGATGTCGCGGCCGTCGTGCGCTCGCAGGTCGAGCCGGGTACGCCCGCGAAGTACCTCGAATTCCCCAAGGCCCGCTACGGGCTGTACCAGATGGACGAGATCCTGAAGGACGGCGAGCGCGTGGGCATCTCGACGGATGCCGGCTACGTGGCGTACGACCAGCTCTACATGTCGCTGGCCACCCTGGACGTGGCGCTCCGCGACGGCGACGAGGTCGAGATCGTGTGGGGCGAGGATCCGATCTCGCGCAAGGACTCGGTCGACGCCGACCACCGGCAGGTGCGGATCCGCGCGACCGTCGCCCCCGCGCCGTACCACGACTACGCCCGGACGGTCTATCGCGCGAACGCCTGAGCCGCCCGCGGTCCCTGAGCCTGTCGAAGGGCGTTTCGTCTCGCTTCGCTCGCTCAAGGACCGGGGGGTTCGGGTCGTTGAGCGACCGCGGTACCGGTCGTTGAGCGAGCGAGGTACGAGCGAGACGAAACGCCATGGGCTTCCGCTCAACGGAACTTCGTCGAACGTGCGGGGTTACGATGGCGGCGTCATCGAGGAGGATGCCGTGGCACGAGGATCTGCGGGCGAGTCGGTCCTGCACCGGCACCTGCGCGTGCTGGAGAGCTTCGATGCGTGGCATCCGTTCCTCACCCTCAGCGAGATCGCGGATGCCGCCGGCGTGCCCCGATCGAGCGCTCACCGGCTGATCGCCGAACTCGAGCGCGAAGGGCTGCTCGAGCGGCTGCCCGACCGCACCTACCGCCTCGGCGTGCGGCTGTGGGAGTTCGCGAGCCGCACGCCGGGCGCTGTCGGTCTGCGCGAGATCGCGCGCCCGTGGCTGGGCGCCGTGCACGAACGGGTGCGGCAGCATGCGCAGCTCGGTGTGCTGAGTGGCCGCGACGTGCTCTTCATCGACCGGATGTCGACACGCGAGGCCGTCGTGAACGCGACGCTGATCGGCGGCCGCATCCCGCTGCACGCGTCGTCGAGCGGTCTCGTCCTGCTGGCGTACGCCGACAACGCCCTCGTGAACGACGTGATCGCGCGCGGGCTGCGACCGTACACCGAGAACACGATCCGCACGGGCGCGGAGCTGCGTGCTCAGCTGCGGCGCGTGCGCGACGACGGGTACGCGGTGACGGAGGGCGCCATCCACCCCGAGTCGCGAGGCATCGCGGTGCCGGTGACGGGGCCGGGCGGCACCGTCTACGCCGCGATCGGCGTGGTGGTGCCCAACGACGGCGCCTCGACCCACGCGTACGCCGAACTGCTGCGCCGCGCGGCCGCCGGCATCGCGCGCGAGCTCGCGGTCGCGTACCGGCCCGACGTCGACGAGCGCACCCACGGCATCCGCTCGCTCGTGAGCGGGTCGCGGCGCTCGCTCGAATACCTCGAGAGCCTCGACACCGACCCGCACGACGCCGGCTCGCCGGCCGCTGCGGATGCCGCCGAGCCCGCCGCCGGCCGCGCACTCGGGTCTGCGCCGGTGCTCTAGGGTTGTCGGCCATGACGACGATCGCGATCCTCGGCCTCGGCGAGGCCGGCCGTCGATACGCCCGCGGTCTGGCGCACGCGGGGGCCGAGATCCGCGCCTTCGACCCGGCTCATGACTTGAGCGACCCCGACGTGCCGCAGTTCGCCACGATGGCCGACGCCGTCACCGGGGCCGATGTGGCCCTGAGTCTGGTCACGGGCCATGCCGCGGCATCCGTCGCCCGCGAGGCACTGCCGCACATCGCTGCGGGCGCTGTCTACGCGGATCTCAACACCGCCGCCCCCGACCTCAAGCAGCGCATCGCGCGGCTCGCCGCCGACCGCGGACTGGCGATGGCCGACGTCGCGGTGCTCGCACCGGTGGTGCGCGCCGGGCATCGGACGCCGCTCCTCGCGAGCGGGCCGGGAGCGCGGGCGTTCGCCGAACGCGTGGGCCCGTTCGAGGTGCCGGTCGAGGTCATCGACGGCGAGGCGGGCGAGGCCGCACGCCTGCGGCTGCTGCGGAGCGTGTTCATGAAGGGACTGGCGGCGCTCGTGCTCGAAGGACTCGGCGCCGCGCGCGCCGCCGGCGCCGAGGAGTGGCTGCGCGGGCAGATGGCGGACGAGCTGGGTCCCGACGGCGCCGCGCTCGTCGACCGGCTCGTCGACGGCTCGACCCTGCACGCCGTCCGCCGCGAGCACGAGGTGCGCGCGGCCCTGGCCGCACTCGAGTCGTCGGGGCAGCCCGCCGACATGACCCGCGCGACACTGGCGTGGTTCGAGCGGCTCGTCGCCGAGCGCGACGATTCCGGTCGTTGAGCGAGCGAGGAACGAGCGAGACGAAACGCGCCGAACCCGGTTGTTGAGCGAGCGAGGAACGAGCGAGACGAAACGCGCCGGACCCGGCGTGAACCCTCGGTCGCAGGCGTTTCGTCTTCGGCGCCGGAGCGCCCTCCGCTCAACGACCGACATCCGTTGCCCCGCGCCACGCGAACCCGGCACGATACCCGGATCGCGCGCCGGGCACAACGGCGAAGCGCATTGGGCGGAAGCGCCGTTGCCGCCCACGCGAGCGGATGGCATCCTCGCCACACGCACGGCGCCGGCCCCACGGCGACGGCGGGTTCACAACGCGAAGGAGCGTCGATGAAATCCACGTTCAGGCGGCTGTCAGCGGTGTCGCTGGGCATCGCCGCAGCTCTCGTCCTCACGGCCGGCGTCTCGTCGGCCACGGCAGCGCCGGGCGGCTCCGGCGGCCCGCACGCCGGCCCGGCCACCCTCACGGCATCCGAGTGCACGTCGCTCGCCGGCCTCACCATCCCCGCGAAGGAGATCGGACTCCCCACGAGCGGCGCCGACGTCGAGACGGCGGTGTGGGATGCCGCCGGCAGCTACTGCGCGGTCACCGGCTGGATCCGCGCGGTCTCCGCGCCGCAGGACATGCAGTTCCAGGTCAACCTTCCGGCCGTCTGGAATGAGCGCACGCTCCAGTTCGGCGGCGGAGGCTTCGACGGATCCCTGGTCACCGCGACGGGCGCCTACACCGCTCAGCCGGCCGGCACCCCGACGGCGCTGGCGCAGGGCTGGGTCACGCTCGGCTCCGACGGCGGGCACCAGGGCGCGCCCGGATTCGACGGCACCTTCCAGCTCGACGAGGAACTGTTCCTCAACTATGGCCAGTGGTCGGTCAAGAAGGCTCACGATGCGGCAGCGGTCGTCATCCAGGCGGCCTACGGCACCGACGCCGAGTGGTCGTACTTCATCGGCGGCTCGCAGGGCGGGCACGAGGCCCTCGACGCGGCGGCGCGCTACCCGAAGGACTACGACGGCGTCATCGCGAACTACCCGGCCTACAACGTCACGATGATGCACGTGGGCGCCGTCAACTTCCGCGACGCGCTGCAGCTCGAGGGCGGCGCGGGGCACCTCAACTCCGCCGAGACGGCGACCATCACGAACGCGGTCTACGCGACCTGCGACGGGCTCGACGGCGCCGGGGACGGGATCATCAGCGATGTCGCCGGCTGCGACGCGGCGTTCGACATCCAGTCCCTCGCCTGCCCGGCAGGAGTGGATGCCGCCACCGTCGACACCTGCCTCTCGGACGTCGAGATCGCGGCGGCGGTGAAGATCAGCACCGACTACGACCTGGGCATCGACATCGAGGGCAACTCGATCTTCGCGAAGAGCGCGCTCCTCGAAGGGGCCCTGTATCAGGGGTTCGCAGGATTCGGCACCAGCGCCCAGGCGCAGGGACTGCAGTTCGCCGTGTTCGAGGCCACGATGCGGTACGGCGTCGCAGGGAACCCTCCCGGCTTCGACCCGTACACGGTCGATCCGCTGGACTATGCCGACCGAGTGCAGGAAGTGGGCGAGATCATGGACGTGACGGATGTCTCGCTCAACCAGTTCCGCGCACACGGCGGCAAGATCATCCTGACGCACGGCACCATCGACGACTTCATCACGCCGCACAACACCGTGCAGTACTGGCAGTCGCTGCAGGACGAGTTCGGCAAGCGCCTCGACAGGTTCGCGAAGTTCTACATGGTGCCCGGCTGGGGCCACGGCCAGGGCCGGTTCCTGGCGCAGTACGACGGGCTCGACGCCATCGTCGACTGGGTCGAGCAGGGCGTCGCCCCGTCCGGCCTCGTCGCGAGCGACGGCAACGCGGGCGCCGACCGTACGCGCCCGATGTGCGAGTACCCGGCCTGGCCGCAGTACTCGGGCTCCGGGTCGATCGACGACGCGAGCTCGTACACCTGCGTGACGGGCTGACCTCGCAACCCGTCTCGTCATGACACGCAAGGCCCGGGCATCCTCCGATGCCCGGGCCTTCCACGTGCGGGGCCGCCCGCAACTCACGTGTCGCAACACGTCGCCACCTCCACCCCGAAGCCACGCTTCGCGACCCCCGAACGCGCCGGCCCACGCCCGCGGGGGGCTCACGTGTCACGACACGCCGTCACCTCCACCCCGAAGGGACACTTCGCGACCCCCGAACGCGCCGGCCCACCCCTACGCGCACCGGTCAGCCGGCGGATGCCGACGGCAGGGTGTGGACGTCGAGCGACGAGAAGTAGTCCATCGATCTCCGCGAGGTGCTGGCGAGCGTGCGCATGCCCTGCGCGCCCCCGCCGCCCGCCGCCTCGAGCGCACGCGAGATGCCGGCCGCCGCGACGGTCAGCAGCTCCACCGCCGCCTGCGGCGAGGTGCCGTCGTTCGGCACGACGACGCCCAGCGACGCGTGCACCAGGCCGTGGGCATCGAGGACCGGCACGGCGATGCCCCGCGACTCACGATGGATGTGCCCGTCGGTGACGGCGAACCCGTCCGCCCGCACGCGACGCAGACGCGCCCGCAGCTCCTCGCCGGTGCGGATGGTCGCGGACGTGTACGCCGGCCAGCCGGCCGCGATGACGTCCGCCACGACGCCCGGCTCGGAGTGGGCGAGCAGCACCAGCCCGCTCGAGCTGACCGGCAGCGGCACGCGCCCGCCGATCACGGTGGCGTTGACCACCGCCTCCCTGGTCGAGAGCCGCTCGATGAAGAGCACGTCCCGCCCGCTGCGCACCCCGAGCTGCGTGTGCTGACGCACGCGCGAGTGCACGGCCTCCAGCCACGGCCGGGCGAGCTCCCGCAGGCCCAGCGCCCCGGGCGTCCGCGACGCGAACTCCCACAACCGGATGCCGAGCCGATACGAGCGGTCCGGCATCCGTTCGAGCAGGCCTTCCCGCTCGAGCTCGGCGACGAGGCGGTGGGTGGTCGACACCGCGAGGCCGGTCGTCTCCACGATCTCGGTCAGCGTGAGGAACGGGCGCAGCACGTCGAACGCCTGCAGCACCCGCAGATGCTTGTGCAGGACGGACTCGCCGTCCGAGCCGCGTGCCACGTCGAACCTCCTTGAGCTACGCCACTCCGACAGTGCGCCAGCCGCCGTGATACTCCTGCCGCACCGTCTCGGCGTACGGCACCGGGCTGACGACGGCGCGCACCGCGATCTGCTCGTGCGGCTCGACGGTGGTCTTGCGCGACCCGCCGTCGGGCTCGCCCCACACCACACGCACCTCCGCGCCGATCGGCACGTCGCGGTCGACCGTCGCCAGCGACAGGCCGCGCCTCTCGTTGGCGGTGACGCCGGTGAAGAGCGACAGCCCGACCGTGCTGCCGTCTGCATCGATCACGGCGTCGTAGTTCGACGAGCCGTAGTTCGCGTTCGGCAGGTCGAAGAACTGGTACCCGGGGCCTTCGCGGTCGAGAACGCTGGTGAGGATCCGCCCGAGGTCCTCGTCGTTCCACGCGAGCGTGACCTTCTTGCGCTGCGCCTCGGGGTCGACGCGCTCGAGGGCCGCACGACCGATGAAGTCGTGGTCGAACTTCACGAACGAGCCGTAGCCGAGATCCCATGGGTTCAGGTAGTAGTCCTCGATGTCTTCCGACACGAACGATCCGGCGAGGGCGTTGATCGCCTCGTAGCTGCTCGCCGGCAGCCACTCGCGGTAGCGCCGCTCGATGTCTCCGCCGGTGTAGATCGCGGGGAGCGGCGACGGGATCCACCCCGACTCGAGGGTGTTCGACGAGTACGCGCGCGAACCGCACGGCTCGATGCCGAACTCGCGTCCTGCCTCGAGCACGGCATCCCGGATCCTGCCGTGCTGCTCATACGGTCCCCAGATCTCGAGACCGGGAGCACCGGCCATGCCGTGGCGGAGCGTGCGCACGTGCTCGCCCGCGATCTCGAGCTCGCCCATGTGGAAGAACCGCACCTGCTCGACCTCGCGGCCGGCGAGCTTCTCGATGATCTGCCAGGCGTTCGGGCCCTGGATCTGGAAGCGATAGAACTCCCGCGTCACCGCTTCGCCGTAGGGGCGCGACGGCGAGCGGTCGTCGTAGCGGGTCTCGACGTCATAGCCGCCGGTCTCGGCGTGGAACTGCAGCCAGTTGGCGCCGGGCGCGCGGCCCACGTAGACGTACTCGTCGCGCCCTTCAGAAGCAGCGGCCAGGTGGAACAGGATGCCGTCGCCGATCACGCCACCTGTCGACGAGGTCGGCACGAACTGCTTGGCGGTGTTCACCGGGAAGTTGGCGAACGAGTTGATGCCGGTGTCCGACAGCAGCTTCAGCGCGTCGGGACCCGTCATGAAGAAGTTCACCATGTGGTGCGTCTGGTCGTAGAGCACCGCCGTCTCGCGCCACGCCTTCTGCTCGCGCCGCCAGTTCGTGAACTCCGCGGGTACGACGGGGTAGATGTACGTGCCGAGCTGCGAGTTGCGCAGCATCTCGACGACGCTCCCCCGTTCGTACATGAGCTCCTGCAGGTTGCTCGCCATGAGTTCCTCGACTTCCTCGTCCAGTGGTTCGGGTGACCTGAGCGCGATGCTACGTGTCCGCTATACCTACGTCCAAAGGTATTTGGTCGCCACGATTGTAGACAATTTGTTGACCATTCCGCCATGGGTGTGATTCGCTGGCCCCATGACAGACCCTGCCGACACGCTCCTCGTCGTCAGTGCCCACGCCGGTGATTTCGTCTGGCGGGCGGGCGGCGCGATCGCGGCCGCGGCCCTGCGCGGCGAGCGCGCGGTGGTCGCCTGCCTGTCGTACGGCGAACGCGGCGAGTCGGCCAGCCAGTGGCTCGACGGCAAGTCCTTGGACGAGATCAAGCGCATCCGCCGCGATGAGGCCGAGGCCGCGGCATCCGCTCTCGGAGCCGAGATCGAATTCCTCGACCTCGGCGACTACCCGCTCGTCGAGTCGCGTGAGGCCGTCTCGCGCCTGGTCGACCTGTACCGGCGCGTGCAGCCCACGGTGGTGCTGACGCACACCCTCCGCGATCCGTACAACGGCGACCACCCCGCCGCGGCGCGCATGGCGCTCGAGGCGCGCGTGCTCGCGCAGGCGATCGGCGTGGCCAACTCCGACGGGTCGTACCCCGCGAAAGACGACATCATCGGGGCCCCGCCTGTCTTCTTCTTCGAGCCGCACCAGCCCGAGCAGTGCGACTTCACGCCGAACGTGCTCCTCGACATCACGGAGGCCTTCCCTCGCAAGCGCGCCGCGATGGAGTGCCTGCCCGCCCAGAACCACATGTGGTCGTATTACACCGACCTCGCCGTCCGCCGCGGCGTGCAGCTCAAGCGCAACGCCGGACCGAATCTCGGCCTCCCCCACGACACGATGGGCGAGGCGTACATGCGGCGCTTCCCGCAGGTCGCGCAGGTGCTGTCGTGAGCGCGAGCACCCGCGTGTGCGCGGTGTGGGACGGACGGATGCCGTGACCGCCGTCATCGTCACCGACATCGCGCGCGCGGATGCGGCGACCGCCGACGGGCTGGGCGTGCACGGTGTCGCGACGGTGCACGAGGCCATGAACCGGACGGGCCTCGTGGGCCCCGGCATCCGTCCGATCCAGGATGGGGTGCGCATCGCCGGCACCGCCGTCACCGTGCTGAGTCACCCTGGCGACAACCTCATGATCCACGCCGCGGTGGAGCAGTGCCGCGCGGGTGACGTGCTCGTCGTGACGACGACCTCTCCCTCGGTGGACGGGGCGTTCGGCGAGCTGTTCGCCACGGCGCTGCACGCCCGCGGTGTGCGCGGGCTCGTCACGACCACCGGGGTGCGTGACGTCGCCGAGCTCCGGGCGCTGGGGTTCCCCGTGTGGTCGGCCGCGGTGTTCGCGCAGGGAACGGTCAAGGCGACGCCCGGCTCGGTCAACGTGCCGATCACCCTCGGTGCCGTCACGGTCGCTCCCGGCGACGTCATCGTCGCCGACGACGACGGCGTGCTGCGGGTGCCCCGGCGCGGGGCAGAGGCCGCCCTCGCCGCCGCCGACGCGCGCCTCGCGAAGGAGGAGGCCGACCGCGCGGCGTACCGCGCCGGCGATCTGAGCCTCGATCGCAAGGGGCTGCGGCCGCTGCTGGCCGAACTCGGCGTCGAGTACCTCACGCAGGCGGACTGGGAGGCGCGGGACCGTGAACGCGGCTGACGCGGCGGCCGTGACCGGTCCGTCGGTGGCCGCGGCGGTGCGCGACGGCATCCGCTGCATGCTGATGCGCGGCGGCACCTCGAAGGGCGTGTACTTCCTCGCGACGGACCTGCCGAGCGACCCCGCGGCGCGAGACGACCTGCTCCTGCGGATCATGGGCTCGCCCGACCCGCGCCAGATCGACGGCATCGGCGGCGCGCACCCGCTCACCAGCAAGGTGGCGATCGTGTCGCCCTCGCCGGCCGAAGGGATCGACGTCGACTACCTCTTCCTGCAGATCGGCGTCGACACCGCGACCGTCGGCGACGCGCAGACCTGCGGCAACCTGCTGGCCGGCATCGGGCCGTTCGCGGTCGAGCGCGGTCTCGTGCCGGCGACCGGGGAGAGCAGGACCGTCCGCATCCGGCTGCTCAATACCGGCGACGTCGCCACCGCCGAGTTCCCGACCCTCGACGGGCGCCCCGAATACGACGGCGACGCGACGATCGACGGCGTGCCGGGAACGGCGGCCGCGATCGAGCTCGAGGTCGGGGGCGGGGCGGACAAGCCGCTCCTGCCGACGGGCCACGCGTCCGATGAGATCGACGGGCACACCGTCACGCTCATCGACAACGGGATGCCGGTGGTGCTGCTGCGCGCAGAGGAGTTCGGCGTGGTCGGCACCGAGTCGCCGACGGCGCTCGAGGGGGATGCCGTGCTGGCCGACAGCCTCGAGCACCTCCGGCTCGCGGCCGGTCCGCTCATGGGACTGGGCGACGTCGCGGAGCAGACGGTGCCGAAGATGATCCTGCTCTCGCCGCCTCGCAGCGGCGGCGCGATCTCGACCCGCGCTTTCATCCCGACGCGCGTGCACACGTCCATCGGCGTGCTGATGGCGGCATCCGTCGCGGCCGCGCTACGGATCCCCGGCGCCGTCGGCCACGACATCGCAGGCCCGCTCACCGGCGACGAGACCTCCGTCGAGCATCCCGGCGGCACGTTCCCGTCGCGCGTCAACGTCACCCGCGACGGCGATGGCACCTGGCGTGCGACCTCGTTCTCCCTCCGCACCGCCCGCAAGCTCTTCGACGGCGTCGTGTTCCCGCGGCCACGCCGCTGAACCGGCATCCGTCCGCCCCTCCCCACACCAGACACGTCAGAGAGGACGCCCCATGACCGCCGACACGTCGTTCGACGTCGCCCATCTCGCCCACGTCGAACTGCTCACCCCGAAGCCGGCGGAGAGCCGGTGGTTCTTCGAGGAGCTCCTCGCCATGCGCGTCGTCGCCGAAGACGGCGACTCGATCTACCTGCGCACCTGGGACGAGTACCAGCTGTACACGATCAAGCTCACCGCTTCGGATGCCGCGGGCGTGGGCCGCACGTCGTTCCGCGCCTCGTCGCCGCAGGCGCTGGAACGTCGCGTCGCCGCCATCGAGGCGGCCGGGCACGGCACCGGATGGACCGAGGGCGACGTGGGCTGCGGGCCGACGTACGGTTTCACCGACCCCGACGGCCACGCGATGGCGATCTTCTACGAGGCCGAGCGCTACGTCGCCGGGGACGAGGACCGGCCCGCGCTCAAGAACCAGGCCTCACGATTCCCGGGGCGCGGCGTCAATGCCCGCCGCCTCGACCACATCAACTACCTCGCGAAGGACGTCGAGGCGAACGGCGAGTTCCTTCGCGACGCGCTCGGCATGCGCGAGTCGGAGCGCATCCGCCTCGACAGCGGGAAGTTCGCCGCCTGGTGGTTCCACTTCTCCCTGAAGTCGTACGACGTCGTGTACTCCGACGACTGGACGAAGCACGGCAACCGCCTGCACCACATCGCGTTCGCGCCCGACACGCGCGAAGACATCCTGAAGGCCGCCGACATCTTCCTCGAGAACGGCATCCACATCGAGTCCGGCCCGCACAAGCACGCCATCAACCAGACGTTCTTCCTCTACGTGTGGGAGCCGGGCGGCAACCGCATCGAGTTCGCCAACGCCGGCGCGCGGCTGCTGCTCGACCCTGACCAGCCCGTCGTGGAGTGGTCCGAGGCCGAACGCCGCAAGGGTCAGGCGTGGGGCATGAAGACGATCGAGACCTTCCACACCCACGGCACCCCCGTGGTCTGACGCTTCGTCTCGCTGGCGCTCGCTCAGCGACCGGGACAAAGGCTCGGCCGCTGAGCGAGGGAGCGCCAGCGACCGAGACGAAGCGCGGGTCAATGGGCCGACGCTTCGTCTCGCTGGCGCTCGCTCAGCGACCGGGAGAAAGGTTCGGTCGCTGAGCGAGGGAGCGCCAGCGACCGAGACGAAGCGCGGGTCAGCGCGAGACGTCGGCGGAGTGAGAGCGCGGGCTGCCCCGCCGCCGCGCCGCGGGCGGATGAATCAGTCGGCCGACGAGGGCAGCGCGGCCTCCGGCACGAGCACCGTCGCCAAGCTGACCCGGCGCCGGCCCTCGCCGCCAGCCTGGGACAGGTACGGCGTGAGGAGCTCCGAGAGCCCGGCCTGGATGGCAGCGAGGTCGGTGGCGTCGACATAGAGCGGAACGCGTCCGAATCCGACGAAGTCTCGCAGCGTCGCATCCTCGCTGTCGACGAACCGGTCGAAGTCCGCCGACAGATCACCCAGGAAGGCCAGGAACGCCGAACGCAGCTGGGCATCGCTCATGGCGTGCAGCTCGGTCTGGTCGACATGAGCCATTCGCTCCCCCAGCGCCAGTGTGCGTTCCACGGCCCCGCGCACCCTGCGCTCTTCGACAACCGACAGGATGCCGGCATCCACGAGCGTCGCGACATGCCGGTACAGCGTCGCCTGCGTGACATCCGGCAGCGCGGCGCGCAGCTGCGCCGTGGTGAGGCTGCGACCGCCGAGCTGCTGGATGATCCGCAGCCGCACCGGATGCATCACGACATCGGCGATCGAAGGGTCGTCCATCGCAGGTCTCCCATTGTTATCATCGTGATAATGTTCTCGATGTTGGAACGATTCTACCGAACGGGGTGCGCGATGAAGACGATCAGGACAGCGACCGGAGCCGAGCGCGAGGTGCGCGCATGACGCGTGCAGCGATCGAGGTGACGGGTCTCAGCAAGCGCTTCGGCGCGCTTCACGCGGTCACGGACGCGAGCTTCACCGTCAGGGCCGGGCGTGTGACCGGCTTCCTCGGGCCGAACGGCGCGGGTAAATCCACGACCCTGCGCATGCTGCTGGGTCTCATCCGCCCGGATGGCGGAACCGCCCGCATCGGCGGCCAGCGGTATCAGGACCTCGCTGCTCCGGTCCGCACGGTCGGCGCCGTCCTCGACATCGCGTCCGCCCATCCCCGGATGACCGCCTCCGCGCACCTGCACACCGTCGCCGCTCTTGCCGGGCTGCCGGCGCAGCGGGTCGACGCAGCGCTGGCCGCCGTCGGCGCCGAGGACTTCGCCGGTCGCCGGATCGGCACCTTCTCCACCGGCATGCGGCAGCGCCTGTCCCTCGCGACGGCGCTGCTGGGCGAGCCGCAGATCCTGGTGCTCGACGAGCCTTCCAACGGCCTGGACCCCGCGGGCGTCGTGTGGCTGCGCGGATTCCTGCGACAGTTCGCCGCTGAGGGGGGTGCCGTCCTGATCTCGAGCCACCTTCTCAACGACCTCGAGCACAGCATCGACGACGTGGTGCTCATCGACCGGGGTCGAGTCACCTGGTCGGGCGCCCTGGCCGACGTCCTCACGACGAGGCCCTCCCTCGAAGAGGCGTTCCTTCACCTCACACAGGAAGGCGCACAGCGATGAACGCGATCCACGGCGAGTTCGTCCGCCTCTTCGCGACCCGGCTGCCGTTGTGGACGCTCCTGGCCGCCGTCTGCACCGGCAGCATCACCGGCCTTCTGGCGCTGATCGGACCCGAGAACTCGACGACTCCCATGCCCGGCATCGACACCGCCGAGGGCGCCGGCCTCGTGGTCGGGCTCGGCGCCCTGATGCTCTTCGTCCCCGCGCTCATCGGCACCGTCGCGATCACCAGCGAATATCGGCACCGCACGATCGGCACCACGTTCCTCGCAATCCCGCGACGCGGGCGGGTCCTGGGCGCGAAGCTCGCGGTGTACACGATGCTCGGGCTGCTCTACGGCGTCGTCGCATCGGTCACGGCGGGTCTGACTCTGATCGGCGCCGCCGCCGTGCGCGGCGTGAGCATCGGGCTCAGCACCGAGCATCTCGTGGCGATGCTGGCGCAGCTGGCCGCGGCATCCGCCGTCTATATGGTGCTGGGAGTCGGCATCGGTGCGCTCGCGCGCCACCAGCTCCTCGCGATCGGGATCGTGCTGGGATACTTCTACTTCCTCGAGCACGTCCTCATGCTGATCCCCGGCGTGAACGCGCTCTACCCCGTCCTGCCGGGCGGAGCCACCGCGTCGCTCACGCGCTTCACGTTCCTCACCGACGCCATCGCCGAGCAGACCGCGCTCACCGCGGCACCGCTCGCCTCACCCCTCATGGGGGCGGCGATCCTCGTCCTCTACGCGCTGCTCGCGGCCGGCGCGGCGCTCGTCGCCCCCCTGCGCCGGGATCTCCGCTGAGCGGGTGCGTCGTCTTCCGACGCTTCGTCTCGCTGACGCTCGCTCAGCGACCGAGACAAACCCCCGGTCGCTGAGCGAGGGAGCGCCAGCGACCGAGACGAAGCGCGGGTCAGCGCCAGACGCTTCGTCTCGCTGGCGCTCGCTCAGCGACCGAGACAAACCCCCGGTCGCTGAGCGAGGGAGCGCCAGCGACCGAGACGAAGCGCGGGTCAGCGCCAGACGTCGGCGGCGATGTCGACGACCTCGCGCACCTTGGCCCACTGCTCGTCCTCGGTGAGGACGTTGCCCTCCTCGGTCGAGGCGAAGCCGCACTGCGGGCTGAGGGCGAGCTGCTCGAGCGGGGCGAACGCGGACGCCTCGTCGATGCGCTGCTTGACGGCATCCACGTCCTCCAGCTCGCCGCTCTTGGAGGTGATGAGTCCGAGCACCACGGTCTTGTCGCCCTCGGGCAGGAAGCGCAGCGGCTCGAAGCCGCCGGCGCGCTCGCTGTCGTACTCGAGGAAGTAGCCGTCGTACGCCGTGTTGCCCAGCAGCTGCTCGGCGACCGGCTCGTAGCCGCCCGACGAGATCCAGGTGGAGCGGAAGTTGCCGCGGCACACGTGGGTCGTGACGGTGAGGTCGTCGGGCTTGCCGTCGAGGATGCGGTTGAGGATGCCGGCGTACCGCTCGGCGATGCCGTCGGTGCGGATGCCGCGCTCCCGCGCCTTCTCGAGCTCGACGTCCGAGCAGAGATAGGCCCAGGCGGTGTCGTCGAACTGCAGGTAGCGGGCGCCGGCGTCGTAGAACGCCGCCACGGCATCGCGATACGCCTGGACGAGGTCGTCGACGATGTCGTCACGGCCGTCGTACGCCGCGCCGTCGATGTGCCCGGGCTCGAGGCGGAAGTCGAGCACCGTCGGGGCCGGGATGCTGAACTTCGGCACCGCCCCGGTCGTGCGCTCGAGCAGGCTCTTGAGCGAGCGGAAGTGGTCGAGGAACGGGTGGGTGTCGCTGAAGCCGATCTTGCCGCTGATCTCGAGGCCGCGCGGGCGGGTCTGCACGCCCTGGAACTGGATGCCGTGATCGAGCTCGACCACCTCCACGCCGTCGAGCAGGCCGAAGAAGTCGAAGTGCCACCACGAGCGGCGGAACTCGCCGTCGGTCGCGAGCTTCAGGCCGGCATCGGCCTCGCGCACGACGAGCTCGGCGATCGCCGTCTCCTCCGCGATGCGCAGCGCATCGGCGTCGATCTGGCCGGAGGCGAAGCGCCGACGAGCCTCGGCGAGTTCAGCGGGACGGAGGAAGCTGCCGACGATATCGGCGCGGAACGGCGGTGTTGACACCCTTGCGATGGTACGTGATGCCTCCGGACGTAGGGAAACCCCGCGTCACGAAACGACGCCGGCGTCAGAACACGTACTCCATGAGGTCCGTGCCGAGGATGCGGAACGCGTCGTGCACCCGGAGGCGGTGCGAGATCGACAGGTCGTCGAAGCAGACGATGAGTGCGTACGACACCCCGGCACGCGGGCCGGCCAGCACACCCGCTTCGACGCGGATGCCGGCATCCCGGCCCGTCTTGTTGATGAAGAGCAGCCCGTGCTCGTCGTTCTCGTGCGAGAACGGGTCGAGGCCGGTCGCGGATGCCACGAGAGAAAGGTCGTGATTGAGGCTCAGCCACTCGGCCACCTGGGCGCTCACGCTCGGCGAGACGACCTGCGAGTTGACCAGGGCCGCGAACACCTCGGCGAGCTCGCGGGCGGAGCCGAGGGCGAAGTGCGGGGCGTCGTCGGGACCGCGCTCGTCGCGGAAGCGGTCGAGCAGCGCGGCGCGGGTCAGGCCCAGGTTCTCGATGCGGGCCCGCACGGCCGGCAGACCCACCCGCTTGAGCAGCGCGTTGGCCGCCATCGCATCCCCGGTCGACGCGGTGAGCACGGCGAGGTCCGACAGCGGCAGGGCCGGCGCCTTGAGGTGCTGCCACACGCCCCCGACGCCGACGGGCTCGAGGTGCGCGCGATCGATGATCTCGAGCGGCTCCAGCCGCCCCGCCTCGAACGCTGCCGCCACCTCGATGAGGAGGGGCACGACGCCGAGACCCGCGACCGGAAGGGTGACGAAGTCGTCTCCCGACAGCACGGAGGTGCCGCGATCGAGGTCGGTGATGCGCACCGAGATCTTGGCTCCCGACGCAGCGAGGTCGTCGAGCGCCTTCAGCGTCGACGTGAACGAACGACGACCGGCAGCCGCCCTCTTCGGCAGCCGCCGACCTGTGCTCCGTCGCGCCCCCCGCAGCGACTCGGCATCCTTTCTGGGCTCGATGCCCACGGAGTTTCCCTCCCGTTGTTGGTGGTGCGGGGTGATCGGGCCGCAGGCGGCCCGCACATCACCAGATGGTGACGCGCTGGTCCTCGTCGAGCCAGAGAGCGTCCGACTCGGTCACTCCGAATGCATCGTAGAACGCGCCGATGTTGCGCACGATCTGGTTGCACCGGAATTCGTTGGGCGAATGCGGGTCGATCGTCAGCAGACGGATGGTCTCGGCATCCCGGCCCTTCTGCTGCCAGATCTGGGCCCAGCTGAGCAGCAGGCGCTGGATGCCGGTCAGCCCGTCGATCTCGGGCGCCTCGACGGGCGCGCCCTCCGCGTCCGTGCCGAGCGACAGGGCGTAGGCCCGGATCGCGATGCCGAGGCCGCCCAGATCGCCGATGTTCTCGCCGATCGTGAGCGCGCCGTTGACGTGGTTCTCGGCGGCGAGCCGCTCGCCGTCAGCACCCAGCGGCACGAGCGCGTCGTACTGCGCGATGAGGTTCTTGGTGCGCTCCTCGAAGGCGGCGCGGTCGTCGTCGGTCCACCAGTCGTGCAGCAGCCCGTCGCCGTCGAAGCGGCTGCCCTGGTCGTCGAAGCCGTGACCGATCTCGTGGCCGATGACCGCGCCGATGCCGCCGTAGTTGGCCGCCGCGTCACGCTCGGCGTCGAAGAAGGGGTACTGCAGGATCGCCGCCGGGAACACGATCTCGTTCATCAGCGGGTTGTAGTACGCGTTGACGGTCTGCGGCGTCATGAACCACTCGTCGCGATCGATCGGCTGACCGACCTTGGCGAGCTGGCGGTCGTGCTCCCAGACGTGCGCGCGGCGGATGTTGCCGACGAGGTCTGCGGCGTCGATCTCGAGCGTCGAGTAGTCCTTCCACTTCACCGGGTACCCGATCTTCGGGGTGAAGGCGTCGAGCTTGGCGAGGGCACGCTCGCGGGTCTCGGGCGTCATCCACTCGAGTTCCGAGATCGACTGGCGGTAGGCCTCGATGAGGTTGCCGACCAGTTCGTCCATCGCGACCTTCGACGCCGGCGGGAAGTGCCGTTCGACGTACACGCGGCCGATCGCCTCGCCCAGCGCCGCCTCCGTGAGGCTGACGCCGCGCTTCCACCGCTCGCGGTTCACCGGGACGCCGGTGAGCTGCGTGCCGTAGAAGCCGAAGTTCTCTGCGACGAACTCGTCCGACAGGAAGGGCGCCGCCGAGTGCACGACGGTGAACCGCAGCCACGCCTTCCAGTCCTCGAGGCGGTCCTCGACGAGCAGCGTGCCGAGGCCCTCGAAGAAGCTCGGCTGGTACACGTTGATCTCCGCGAACGCGTCCGCGTGGCCGGCGGCCGCCGCATCGCGCCACGGCGTCAGGTCGACGCCCACGAGCGCCTGCACGTCGTCCCAGGTCTTCAGGTTGTAGGTCTTGACCGCATCGCGGCTGGCGACGTTGTCCCAGTGGTGCGTCGCGAGCTCGGTCTCGATCGTGACGATCCGATCGGCGGATGCCTCGGCGTCGGCGACGCCCGCGAGCTCCAGGATGCGCTGCACGTGCGAGCGGAACGCGATGCGGGTCTCCTGGAAGTTGTCGAGGCGGTAGTAGCTCTCGTCGGGAAGCGACAGGCCGCCCTGGATGAAGAACGGCACGTAGCGCTGCGGGTTGCCGGGATCGGGCTCGATGTAGAGGTGGATGAGCGCCGCGATGCCCTCGCGCTCGAACTCGCCGATCGTGCGGAGGAACGCGGGGATGTCGTCGATCGCATCGACGCGCGCCAGCACGTCCGCGAGCGGTGCGGCGCCCTCCGCCTCGATGCGCTCGGTGTCCATGAAGCTCGTGTAGAGGTCGCCGATCTTGCGCGCCTCGGTGCCGGGCTCGGCCTGCTGCGACTCCTCGACGATCGCGTGGACGTCCTTCTCGGCCTGCTCCGCGATCAGGTGGAACGAGCCCCACCTCGCCTTGTCCTCGGGGATCTCGGTCCGGTCCAGCCACGCGCCGTTGACGTGGCGGAACAGGTCGTCCTGCGGGCGGATCTCGGCGCTGAGTTCCTCGAGCGCGAGACCGGAACGGGGGGCGTCGGTCATGCGTTCCAGGGTAGCCGCCTGCGGGCGGGGGATTCCCCGGCGAGGCATCGATCGAGGGCCGTGACCGCATTGTGATGATGAGGGATGCCCGGCCCGGTGTGCGAGCGCGCGGCCGGCGTCGCCGGCGCCTCCTAGGCTCGGAGGGTGACGACCGACACCCTGAATCGCGACATCCTGCGACTCGCGGTGCCGGCGCTCGGCTCCCTCATCGCCGAGCCGCTGTTCCTCATCGTGGACTCGGCGCTCGTCGGTCACCTCGGGGTCGAGCCGCTCGCGGGACTGGGCATCGCGTCGGCGGTGCTGCAGACCATCGTCGGGCTGATGGTCTTCCTCGCCTACTCGACGACGCCGGCGGTGGCGCGCAGGTTCGGCGCCGGCGACCCGTCACGCGCGGTCTCGGTCGGCATCGACGGCATGTGGCTCGCGCTGGGCATCGGCGCGGTCCTGGCCCTCGTCGGCTATCTGGCGACCCCCTTCCTCGTCGGACTCTTCGGCGCGACGCCCGAGGTCGCGCAGCAGGCCGAGATCTACCTCGGGATCTCGATGTGGGGACTGCCCGCCATGCTCGTCGTGTTCGCCGCGACGGGCCTTCTGCGCGGCATGCAGGACACGGTGACGCCGCTGTGGATCGCCGGGCTCGGCTTCGGCGCCAACGCCCTCCTCAACTGGGCGTTCATCTACGGCTTCGGCTGGGGCATCGCCGGCTCGGCGGTGGGCACCGTGGTCGCGCAGTGGGGCATGGTCGCCGCCTACGCCTTCGTCGTGGGCAGGCTGGCGCGCCGGCACGCGGCATCCATCCGCCCCCATCGTGAGGGGGTTCGCGGGTCGGCACGGTCAGGCGGGTGGCTCTTCGTGCGCACGCTGTCGCTGCGCGCCGCGCTGCTGGCGACCGTGGTGGTCGCCACCGGCCTGGGCACGGTCGAGCTCGCGGGCTGGCAGGTGGCGTTCACGATCTTCTCGACCGCCGCCTTCGCCCTGGACGCGCTCGCGATCGCGGCCCAGGCACTGATCGGCAAGGGGCTCGGCGCCGAAGACCAGGGGCTCGTGCGTCGCGTGCTGGGCCGCACGGTGGCGTGGGGCGGCTGGTTCGGCGTGATCACCGGAGCGCTGATCGCCGCGCTGTCGGGGGTGATCGGGCTGCTGTTCACCGGCGACCCCGGCATCGCCGCGCTGGTGCAGCCGGCGCTCATCGTGCTCGCGATCGCGCAGCCGGTGTGCGGCATCGTGTTCGTGCTGGACGGCGTGCTCATCGGCGCGGGCGACGCGAGGTACCTCGCCATCGTCGGCATCCTGAACCTCGTGCCCTTCGTCCCCGCGCTGGTGCTCGTCGCGGTGCTGCATCCGGTCGGCGCGGCGGGGCTCGCGTGGCTCGCGCTGTCGTTCTTCGGCGTCTACATGCTCGCCCGCCTCGTGACGCTCGGCTGGCGCGTGCGCGGATCGGCCTGGCTCACCGCGGGCGCCTGACACCGGCATCCTGAACTTCTGACGGACGGTATCAGCGCCGTCCCCGCCCACTCCTTGCTCGCATGGCGCGCACGCGGCGACGCCAGGAGAGGCAGACATGTCCGAGAGCGGCGCATTCGCGTTCACCGTCCACCCGCGCGCACGCCTGCGCGAAGATCTCGCGCGCGCCTGGCGGCCGCTCGGACTCGTCCCCGAACGCGTCTACGACACGGCGCTCCGCCGCCTGCCGCTCCCCCCGGTCACGATGGCGGGCGTGCAGATCGGCGGCGAGCGCGTCGGGCACGTCGTGCTGGTCCCCTTCGGCGCCCGGCACCTGCTGTCCCACATCGACGAGGGCCGGCGCCGCGTGAGCCGCGCGGTGGACCGCGCCGTCACTCTCGGCGCCGACGTCGTCGGCCTCGGAGCACTCACCGCGACGGTCACCGCCGGCGGCCTCACGCTGCGCGAGCGCACCGACATCGCCGTGACGAACGGCAACGCCTTCACCGCGGCGATCGTGGAGGACCAGATCCGGATGCTGCTGCCGAACGTCTCCTCACGGGCAGGCGTCTCCTCGCGGAGAGGGCGGCCCCACGTCGCCATCGTGGGCGCGACCGGCAGCGTCGGCACGGCCGTGACGAAGCTCCTCGCCCGCGACAGCGCCGGCGCCCGGCTGACGCTCGTCGCGCGCACGGAGGGGCGGCTGAAGGCGCTCGCCGCCGCGGTCGCCGACGACGTGGACGTCGATATCGCGCAGACCATGGATGCGGTCCGGGATGCCGACCTCGTCGTGCTGCTCACCGCGTCGGCCGATGCACTCCTGGGTCCGGAGCACCTGGCGCCGGGTGCCGTGGTGCTCGACGCCACACAGCCGCGCAACACCTCGCCGGCGCTGGCATCGGCCCGCCCCGATGTGCTCGTCGTCGACGGCGGCATCGTCTCGATCCCGAGCCTCCGCCTCACCGGGGGCGAGATCGGCCTTCCTGACGGCCGCTCGTACGCCTGCTTCGCCGAGACCGCGATCCTCGCGCTCTCCGGCCATTCCGGACACTTCTCGCTGGGCAATCCGACACTCGAGCAGGTCGACGCGATCCGCGAGCGGGCCTGCGGCCTCGCCCAGTTCGGTTTCCACGCGGCCGCGCCGACGAGCTTCGGCAGACCCGTCGCACTCGAGGCGCACGCGGCGGTGATCGTATGACCCGCGTGGTGCTTCTCGGCGGCGGGTACGTGACGCTGCACGCCTATGCGACGCTCGTGCGGCGCCGCGCGCGGGACGTCCGCCGGGGCGACCTCGAGATCGTCGTCATCTCGGCCGATCACGCGCACCGGTTCCACGGCTTCACGGGCGAGCTCGTCGCCGGCATGATCGACCCCGACCGCGTCGCCACTCCGCTCGCCGAGGCGATGCCGCTCGCCCGCATCATCGACGGCCGGGCCCTGAGCATCGACGCCGTCCACCAGTCGGTCGCGTACCGGCGCGGCGAGCACCCGGTGGAGGTGCTGACGTACGACCACCTCGTCGTCGGCACCGGAGCCAAGGAACCGGCGTCGGAGGTCGCGGGCCTCGAGCAGTACGGCCGCACGCTGCGCGGTCCCGACGAGATCGCCGCGCTCGCCGACCACCTTGCGACCGTTCCGGGATCGCCCGTCGTCGTCGCCGGCGGCGGGATCGCAGGCGCCGAGCTCGCCGCGGCGATCGCCGACCGCGGGCATCCGGTCACCCTCGTGCACTCGCGAAGCCGGATCCTCGGCGAGTGGTCCGATCAGACCGGGCTGGTGGCGCGCGCAGAGAAGGAGCTCGAGCGCCTGGACGTGAGGGTGGTGCCGGGTGTGCGTCTCACCGAGGCCACCCCGACGACGGCCGTGCTGTCCGACGGCACGACTCTGGCCGCGGCGACCGTCGTCGCGGCGACAGGGCAGCGTCCGGTGTACCTGCCCGGACTCGACCCGTGGCGCGACGAGCGCGGACGATTGCGGACGGGGCGCACACTCGCCGTGCGGCACGCCGTGTGGGCCGCCGGCGACGGTGCACGGGTGGAGCACCCGAGCACGCGAGAGCCCGTGCCGGCGAACGCGCTGTGGGCCATGAAGGGCGGTGACCACATCGGCCGCGCGATCGCGCGGCGGCTGGGCGGGAAGGCGCCCCGGCCCTTCTCGTATCGAGGGCTGGGTCGTGCGGCGTCGTTCGGCTACGGCCGCGCCATCTCGGAGCTGTACGGCGTGCCGTTCACGGGCGCGCTCGCGTGGACGCTGCGCCTGGTGTTCTTCCTGCGCTTCATGCCGTCGCGGGCGCGCGCCGCCGGCGTCGTGTCCGACCTCGCCCGCTTCGCCGTCACTCCGCGCCGCGCACGCGCGGGGGTCGCCCAGGTGGCGACACCTTCGACCGCCCGCCGCGTGGTGAGCGCCGAAGCGGCGTAAGAGGCCCGCGGCTCACGCCCAGCGGCGGCACCACTCGTACATGACGACGGCGGCCGCGGCGCTCGCGTTCATGGAGCGGGTCGAGCCGTACTGCTCGATCTGGACGGTCACGGATGCCGCGGCCAGCGCCTCCGGAGACAGCCCTGGCCCCTCCTGCCCGAACAGCAGCACGCACGCCTCGGGCAGGTCGGCGGCAGGGAGCGGCTTCGAGCCCTCGACGTTGTCGATGGCGATGACGGGGAGGGATGCGGCATCCGCCCACGCCACGAATGCCTCCACCGTCTCGTGGTGGCGCACGTGCTGGTAGCGGTCGGTGACCATCGCGCCCCGGCGGTTCCAGCGGCGCTTGCCGATGATGTGGACTTCGGCCGCGAGGAACGCGTTGGCGCTGCGCACGATCGAGCCGATGTTCATGTCGTGCTGCCAGTTCTCGATCGCGACGTGGAACCGGTGGCGGCGCGTGTCGAGGTCGGCGACGATGGCGTCCATCGTCCAGTAGCGGTAGGCGTCGACGACGTTGCGGGCGTCGCCGTGGGCCAGCAGCTCCGGGTCGTACCGCGGATCGTCGGGCCACGCGTCGGGGCCGCCCGGCCACGGTCCGACGCCGACCGGCAGCGTCGGCTCGGCGGGCTCCGGGGCGGTCGGTTCGGGCGAGGTCACCGGCCCAGGCTAGCCGCACGTGCGGCAGGTCCCGGTCGGCAGCTGCCGAACCCGCAGCCCCGTCGTCGAGCGAGCGAGGAACGAGCGAGACGAAACGCCCGCACGCGTCGCAGACGAGGAGTCGAGCGGCAGTTTTGGCACTTTTCGGCTCGCCGAAATCGAGGTATGTTTTCGGCATGCCGAAAACAGCGGAGTGGACGGATGTCCCGCGCGCGCAACGCCGCCGCGCGTCAGCCGTGCCCCGCGTCGCGTGGCTGATCGGGCCGGCCCTGGTCGCGGGCGTCGCGTACCTCGACCCGGGCAACGTGGCGAGCAACATGACGGCGGGCGCCCGCTACGGCTATCTGCTCGTCTGGGTCGTCGTGCTCGGCAACGTCATGGCGTGGCTCATCCAGTACCTCTCCGCCAAGCTGGGCATCGTCACGGGCAAGAGCCTCCCCGAGACCCTGGGCGACCGCATCCGCTCGAAATGGGGGCGCCGCACGTACTGGCTGCAGGCGGAGCTGGTCGCGATGGCGACCGACATCGCCGAGGTGATCGGCGGCGCCGTCGCGCTGAACCTGCTGTTCGGCATCCCGCTCCTCTGGGGCGGCGCGATCACGGGCGCCGTGTCGATCGCGCTGCTGCTCATCCAGTCGCGCCGCGGCCCGCGGCCGTTCGAGTTCGTGATCATCGGCCTCCTCGCGATCATCGCCCTGGGCTTCTCGTTCGGCGTGTTCGTCGCGCCGCCCGACGGCGCGAGCGTCGTGGCGGGCCTCGTGCCCCGCTTCGAGGGCACCGACTCCGTCCTGCTGGCGGCCTCGATCCTCGGCGCGACGATCATGCCGCACGCGATCTACGCGCACAGCGCCTTGGCACGGGACCGCTTCGCGCCCCCTCGCGTATCCCGGTCGTTGAGCGAGCGAGGAACGAGCGAGACGAAACGCGCCGAGCACACGGTCAACCTCGGTCTCGGTCCGCTCAGCGACCGCAGCGCACCGGACCCGACGCTCGCCGAGCTCCGCGGCATCCCGACCAGCCGACTCCTGCGCGCGACGAAGTGGGACGTCTCGATCGCGATGCTGATCGCGGGCACCGTGAACCTCTGCATCCTCCTGCTCGCCGCGGCCAACCTGGCCGGCGTGCCGGGCACCGACTCGCTCGAGGGCGCCTACGACGCGCTCTACGCGGGGCTCGGCCCCCTGGTCGCGACCCTTTTCGCGCTCGGCCTGCTCGCCAGCGGTCTCGCCAGCACGTCGGTCGGCGCGTACGCCGGCGCCGAGATCATGCACGGCCTGCTGCACATCCGCGTGCCGCTCCTCGCCCGGCGCCTCGTGACGCTCATCCCGGCCCTGGTGATCCTCGCGATCGGCTTCGACCCGACGGTGGCGCTGGTCCTCAGCCAGGTCGTCCTGTCCTTCGGCATCCCCTTCGCACTCGTGCCGCTGGTCGCCCTGACCGCGAACCGCGAGATCCTCGGCGGGTTCCGCAACCGGGTGTGGACGACGGTAGCCGGTGTCGGGGCATCCGTCTTCCTCATCGCCCTCAACGGCCTGCTGCTGTTCCTCATGCTGTCGGGGGCGTGACCGGCCGGAGGCGATGCGAGGGCGCCCGGTACCCTGAAGCCGTGGCCTCTCCTGCCGTCGACGACTACCTCAAGACGATCTACCACCACACCGAGTGGCAGGACGACCGCATCACGCCCTCGCAGCTGGCCGCCGAGCTGGGGCTCGCGCCGTCGAGCGTCACCGAGATGGTGCAGAAGCTCGCCGCGCAGGGACTCGTCACCCACCGCCCGTACGGGCCGGTGTCCCTGAGCGCCGAGGGCGAGCGACGCGCAGCCGCCATCATCCGCCGGCACCGGCTCATCGAGACGTGGCTGGTGCGCGAGTTCGGCTACGCCTGGGACGAGGTGCACGACGAGGCCGAGGTGCTCGAGCACGCGATCAGCGACCGGCTGCTCGAGGGCATCGACGACCGCCTCGGGCGCCCCCGCTTCGACCCGCACGGCGATGCGATTCCGGATGCCGCGGGCCACGTCCACCGCGAGTCCTTCGTGGTCCTCGGCTCGGCGCCGGCGGGCCACGTCGGGCGGGTGCTGCGCGTGAGCGACCGAGACCCCGAGCTGCTGCGGGCGGTGGAGTCCGCCGGCGTCGCGGTCGGCGCCGTCGTCACCGTGACGGACGCCTCCACCCTGCGGCTCGTGACAGACGACCCGGCCGGGGCTGTCGACGTCGCGCTGCCCGCCGCGGCGGGCCAGGCGGTCTGGCTCAGCGCCTGAGGGCGCGGCGCCGGCGACGGGTCACCGCGCGGCGACCTCGAACGGCCAGTGCACACCCGTGGCCGTCTCGGCCACGTCCCAGAGGCGTGCGCCCACCTCGGGGTCACGGGTGATCTTGGCGGCCGTCTGCAGGCGCGGCTCGCCGCGTGAGCCGGTGCGCGGGCCCCAGAACTCTCCGCCCTCGACATCGGGATCGGTGAGCGCCCGTACGAGCGACCACGCCCCGCGCTCCTTCGACTGAGCGATCGCGGCCTGCAGGTTGTCGCGGAAGCGCTTGGCGCGCGAAGGCTCGTTGACCCCCACGATGCCCGGGGTCCGGCCTCCGGTGGAGTACCCCGGGTGTGCGACGACGCTGGTCACCGGAACCGCTGCGGCACGCAGGCGCCGATCGGCCTCGAAGCCGAGCGCAGCTGTCGCGACCTTCGACTGGACGTACGCGCGCCAGGCGGTGTACCCGTCGGCCAGCTGCGGGTCGACGGGGTCGTACGGCGTGAGCGACGTCGACATGCTGCCGAGCCACACCATGCGACCGGATGCCTGGGCCAGCGCCGTCAGCAGCTCTCCGCCGAGCGCATAGTGGCCGAGCGCGTTGGTCGCGAACACCACCTCGTGGCCGTCGATCGTGGTCTCGCGGGTCTTGGGGGCATGCACGATGCCGGCGTTCAGCAGCACGCCGTCCAGCCCGCCCCGCCCTCTCACGCTGGCGGCGGCCGACCGCACCGATGCCAGGTTGCTCGTGTCCAGGATGAGGGGCTCGGTCGCGTCGGGCGCGGCATCCGGAACCCGCCGCCGGATCGCGGCGCGCGCCGCGGACAGCCGGTTCGGGTGGCGGGCGGACATGAGCACCTTGGCCCCCGCGCGCACCAGCTGTTCGGACGCGAAGTAGCCCAGGCCGGCGTTGGATCCGGTCACGAGATACACGCGTCCGGACAGGTCGGGAAGGCTCCGGGGGTCCCACGTCACGGCTTCGACCCTACGCCCGCGCGAGACCCTGATCACGCCACGCGACCGCATAGCCTGGACGCATGCGCACCCGGTCCGACATCGAATGCTGGCTCACCGACATGGACGGCGTGCTGGTGCACGAGAACATCCCTGTTCCAGGCGCCTCCGACCTGCTGGAGCAGTGGCGCGCGCAGGGCGTGCCGTTCCTCGTGCTGACCAACAACTCGATCTTCACGCCGCGCGATCTCTCGGCCCGGCTGCGGGCGTCGGGACTGATCGTGCCCGAGGAGTCGATCTGGACATCGGCGCTCGCGACCGCCGATTTCCTGAAGTCGCAGATGCCCGGTGGCACGGCGTTCGTCATCGGCGAGGCGGGCCTCACAACCGCCCTCCACGAGGCGGGCTTCATCATGACCGAGACCGACCCCGACTACGTCGTCGTCGGCGAGACCCGCAACTACTCGTTCGAGGCGATCACCAAGGCGATCCGCTTCATCGGCACCGGCGCCCGCTTCATCGCGACGAACCCGGACGCCACCGGTCCGTCGACCGAGGGCGTGCTGCCCGCGACCGGCGCCATCTCGGCCCTCATCACGAAGGCGACCGGCATGGAGCCGTACGTCGTCGGCAAGCCGAACCCCATGATGTTCCGCTCGGCGATGAACCGCCTCGGCGCCCACTCCGAGAACACCGGCATGATCGGCGACCGCATGGACACCGACGTCGTGGCCGGCATCGAGGCCGGCCTCCACACGGTCCTCGTCCTGACGGGGATCAGCGATGCGGCCGAGATCGCCCGCTACCCGTTCCGGCCCGACGAGGTGCTCGACTCGGTCGCCGACCTCCTCGACGCAGAGCCCGTCGAGTCCGAGGACCCCGAGCTGCTGTAGCGCTCCGCGCCGCAGCATCCGTTCGCCCTCATCCGCGGGGCCTGCGCGTCCTCAGCTGAGGAGCCCTGCCGGGATGAGGAGCGAAACGCATGGTCACGCCCTCATCTCGGCTCACGTCCTCAGATGAGGAACGGATGCCGCAGCCGCGGGCCGTGCGAGGCCTGAGGCACGAAGGCACGCGGCGCGCCTCGAACACGGGGCGCGGGCGCGGCGGGCTTCCGCAGCGCCCGCCGCACCCGGTCCGGTCACGCCGGCTCGAGGCGCGCCCGCACCTCGGCGTCCAGCACGAGGTCGGCGGCGTCGAGGCGGTCGCGCTCCTCGGGCTCCAGCACGAGGTCGACGGCGGCGAGCGCCTCTTCGAGCTGGGCGACGCTCGAGATGCCGACCACCGGGATGACCGGCACCGGCCCGCCGAGCAGCCATGCGAGCGCCACCTGGTTGGGCGTCGCACCGATCTCGGCGGCGAGGTCGTGCAGCACACGGAGGCGCTCCCGGTTCGACGCGTGGCGCATGGGAGCCCACATCGGCTTGTCGTCGCGCGTGAAGGCGCCCTGGTGCAGCGGCGAGTAGGCCGTGATGGTCAGCGGCGGCCGGCCGTCGACGCCTGCCGAGGCCGCAAAGTCCAGGAGCTCGACCGACACGTCGTTCGTACGCCCCGCTGCCGGGCTCGGGTAGACGTAGCTGTAGCCCTGCTGCACGACGCCGTACGGGTCGACGCCCTGCCGCAGCGCCTCCTCCCGCGCTTCGACCAGACGCCAGAGCGCGACATTCGAGATGCCGGCGATGCCGACGAGCCCCTCGCGCTGCAGCTGTCCGAAGGCGGCGACGGTCTCGGCGAGGGGCGTTTCGCGGTCGTCCACGTGCCCGTACAGCACGTCGAGGCGGTCGATGCCGAGGTGCTCCAGGCTGAGGCGCGCCTCGCGGGCAACGACGTCGGCTGAAAGCCCCTGGAAGTTCGTCGGCTCGACGTTCTGAAGCGGCAGCGCGGGGTCCTTCTTGGCGGCGCCGAGCTTGGTGGCCAGGCGCACGTCGCCCAGGCCGCCGCGGCGGCGGATCCACTCGCCGAGCACGTCCTCGCTGTCGCGCCCGTGGCCGCCGACCCACGCGTTGTAGTTGTTCGCGGTGTCGACGAACGTGCCGCCCGCGTCGGCGAACCGGTCGAGGATCGCGAGTGATGTCGCGGTGTCGGTGCGCGTGCCGAAGAACATGGTGCCGAGGCACAGGGTCGAGACCTCGAACGAGGTCGATCCGCTGGAGATGGTGCGGTACTGCATGGCGGTCCCTTCCTGGGGTTGGCGTGCTCCCATCGTGATGCGCGAACGGTCTGGGAGTACGATCCGATTCCATGGCAGAAGTCCAGACCAATTCGGTCGCGTGGGAGACGCTCCTCGACCTCTCGGCCTACGCCGGTCCCCGCCACGTGCGGCTCGAACTGGCCGTGAGGGATGCCGTCGCCACCGGTCGGCTGCCCTCCGGCGCAGTGCTTCCGCCGAGCCGGCTGCTCGCGACGTCGCTGGGTGTCTCCCGGTGGGTGGTCACCGAGGTGTACGGGCGTCTCGCGGCCGAGGGGATCCTCGACGCCCGCACCGGTTCGGGCACCCGCGTCGCCGCACGGGTCGCCGTGGCCGCGGCCCGCACGGCGCCGCCCCCCGCAGGGCAGCAGCGGCGAGCGCGCTTCGACCTCACCCCCGGCGTCCCCGACCTGCGGCACGCCCCGCGCGCGCTGTGGCTGCGGGCGATGACCGAGGCACTGGCGCACACGCCCGACGCGGAGCTCTTCCCGCTCGACGGCGACGTTCCGGCGGCCCGGGTGGCGCTCTCCGCCTACCTGGCGCGCTCCCGCTTCGCGCGGGCGGATGCCGACGCGGTCGTCGTCACGCACGGCGCCGCCGACGGCATGCGACGGGTCGCGCGGGCACTGCACGGCCTGGGGCACCGCGCGCTCCTGGTGGAGGATCCGTCGTGGCACCGCATGCGCCACGTCGCGGCGGCCGAGGGTCTCACCCCGGTGCCCGTCAGGGTCGACGAACACGGTGTCGACGTCGACGCGCTGGTGGCGGCATCCGTCCGCACCGGTGCGCGCGCCGCGCTCGTGACCCCTGCGCACCAGTTCCCCGTCGGCGTGCCCCTCTCGGCCGAGCGACGCGAAGGCCTGATCGCCTGGGCCCGCACGTGCGAGGGCGTCGTGATCGAGGACGACTACGACGCGGAGTTCCGCTACGACCGCCGCCCGATCGGCGCACTCCAGGCGATGGCACCCGACCGGGTCGTGCTCGCCGGCAGCCTCAGCAAGACGGCGACGCCGGCGCTCGGCATCGGGTGGCTGGTGCTGCCGCCGTGGCTGCGGGATGCCATGACACCGGCCGGTGTCCGCGGTGCGGATGCCGCCGCGCCGTCGACCATCGACCAGCTCGCCCTCGCCCGCTTCCTCACGACAGGGGGCCTCGACCGCCACCTGCGCGGCGCCCGCGCGCGCTACCGGCGCCGTCGCGAGGCGCTGCTCACGGCCCTCGGCCGCGCCCTGCCGGACTGCCGCGTGTCGGGCATCGCGGCGGGGCTGCACCTCGTGCTCGACCTGCCTCCCGGGGTGCGCGCGGTCGATGTCGTGCGCGCCGGTGCCGCACACGACGTCGCGCTCACCGACATCCGCCGGTACCGCGTCTCGCCCGATGCGCTCGCTCCGGAGCGGCTCGTGATCGGCTACGGCGACCTCGCCGACCCGCTGGTCGACGAGGCCGTGAACCTCCTCGCCGCCGCCGTCCGCGGGGCGGCGGGGCGAGGCGGGGCGCCCGCGGAGGTCGTCGCCGGCGGCGAATCCCCGCGTGGCGACGGCACCGCCCGATAGGGTCGCCGCATGGGTGCGCTCGACGACGGCGAGAAGGTGGAGGCAGCGGATGCCGCGGCCTGGCGCGCGTGGCTGGACGCGAACCATCGCGCCTCCAAGGGCGCGTGGCTGGTGCGGGCGCGGCCGGGCTCCGGGCTCGAGTTCGTGGCCTACGAGGACGCGATCAGGCAGGCGCTGTGCTTCGGGTGGATCGACGGCCCGGTGCGCTCGTTCGACGAGCAGCGCGGCGGGCTCTGGTTCGCCCCACGACGCCCTTCGAGCGGCTGGGCGGCGACCAACAAGGCGCGGATCGCAGAGCTCGAGGCCGACGGGCTGCTCACGGAAGCCGGCATCCGTGCCATCGAACTCGCGAAGCAGAACGGGTCGTGGGCCGTGCTCGACAACGCGGAGGCGATGCGCGAGCCCGACGACCTCGCGGCGGCCCTCGACGCCGTGCCGTCCGCGCGCAGCGCCTGGGACGCCTTCCCGCCCTCGAGTCGCAAGATCGGCATCGCGAGCGTCGACTCGGCCCGCCGGCCCGAGACCCGCGCCGCGCGCATCGCGAGGGTCGTCGCGGATGCCGTCGAGGGGAAGCGGCCGTGATCTCGCCCGCCGAGCAGACGCTGCTGCTCTCGATCTCCGCCCTCATCGCGCTCACGACCCTGGTGCTCCTGGTCTGGCGACTGTGGCGCGGACGGGGACGCGACGACTGATCGCAGGATCAGCGTGCGACCGCCCGCAGGATCAGCGCGCCAGGGTTCACCGGGTCAGCGCGCCACCTCCGCCTCGGCGTCGAGCCAGCCGAGCTTGTCGGGGTTGGCGATGGAGTAGATCCGCGTGATGCGCCCCTCCTCGACGGTGAGGCTGACGACACCGGCGAGCTCGCCGTCGAGCTCCACCCGGATCCCCGGCTGCCCGTTGACCCAGCTCGGCGATGCCACGAGCGTGCCGTCGACCTTCGACATCCCGCCGATGAGGTAACGCGCCAGGCGCTCCGCGCCGACGATCGGCCGCCGCGCGGCACCCCGCACCTTGCCGCCGCCGTCCGCGACCGACACGACGTCGGGGGCGAGCACATCCATGAGCCCCTGCAGATCGCCCGTGTTGAGCGCGGTGACGAGCCGTTGGACGGCTTCCTCGTGCTCCGCCGGAACGACGCGCACACGCGGGCGGCGGGCGGCGACGTGGTCCTTCGCCCGGTGCGCGATCTGCCGCACCGCCGCAGGACTCTTGCCCACGGCATCCGCGATCTCGTCGTACGGCACGTCGAACACCTCGCGCAGCACGAATACGGCGCGCTCGGCGGGGCCGAGCGTCTCGAGAACGGTGAGCATCGCGATGGAGAGGTTCTCGGCGAGCTCGACGTCTTCCGCGACGTCGGGGCTCGTGAGCAGCGGCTCGGGGAGCCACTCCCCCACGTAGTCCTCGCGACGCCGCGACACCGTGCGCAGGTGGTTGAGCGCCTGGCGCGTGACGATGCGCACCAGATAGGCGCGCGGCTCCTGCACGGTGTCGTGGTCGACCGCGGCCCAGCGCAGCCACGACTCCTGCAGTACGTCTTCGGCGTCGGCCGCCGAGCCGAGCATCTCGTAGGCGACCGTGAACAGCAGATTGCGGTGCTCCACGAACGGATCGGCGACGTGAGCGGTGCTCATGACGGCGAGCCTACGCGCGGGCTGCGACGGCCGGTCGCTGGGCCAGGGGCGGCAGACCGCACGAGTCCGAGAACTGCTCGGAACGGATGCCGAGGGCCACGTTCATGCGGGCCGACATGTTCATGAACGCGACGCGGGCCGCGAGCTCGATGAGGCCCGCTTCACCGAGCTGCTCGAGCAGCGCCGCCGACAGCTCGTCCGTCACCGCCGGGGGCGTCTGACTGGCCGCCTCGGCGTACTCCATGACCTGCCGCTCGAGCGGGGTGAAGAGCGTCGACTCGCGCCAGCGCGGAACCTCGCGCACCTTCTCCGCATCGACGCCGCGATTGCGCGACATGAAGTAGTTGAAGTCCAGGCAGAAGCTGCAGCCGATCGTCGCGGCCGCCGCCATCGCGGCGTACGTCGCCAGGTCGGCGTCCAGCTCGTGCCAGTGCTCGACCTTCTGGCCGATGCCCATCGAGTCCTTCATCACGGCCTTGTGGTGCCACAGCACGCCGACCGACTCGGGCACGCGGCCGATCATCTTGCGCGCCGCCGCCTTGACGAGGGCGCCGTAGACGCCGGTGACCTCGGTCGCGGGGATGCGGGTCGTCTCAGTCATGTCTTCCTCCGTGTCGTGGGAACGAGTCCTTCGACATGGAGACACCGGCCGGCGCCGGCGTGTGACATCGCCGCGGAGAACGCGACCGCGGCAGTTCGCTGCGAGCGCTGCGCCGCGCGACGCCGCGCTCGCCGGATACTGCCGCGCTCGCGTCGCTGCAGGTGTGCCGAGCGCTACTGCGCTTCGAGCCCCAGGTCGTCGAGGTCGATCGCGGCCAGCCACTGCAGACCCGCGGCCTCCACGGCGGCCTGCGCGCCCGTCTTGCGGTCGACGATGACGGCGACGGCCACCGGCTCCGCCCCCTCGCGGCGGAGCGCCTCGACGGCCTTGAGCGCGGACTGACCCGTGGTCGAGGTGTCCTCGAGCACCACGACACGCTTGCCCGCGACATCCGCCCCCTCCACCTGACGGCCGCGACCGTGGTCCTTGGGCTCCTTGCGCACGACGAACGCGTCGAGCGGGGTGTGGGTGCGTGCGGACTCGTGCATCACGGCGTTCGCGATGGGGTCGGCGCCGAGCGTCAGGCCGCCGACGGCGACGATGCCGTCCACGTCGCGGATGAGGTCGAGCATGATGCGCCCGATCGACGGCGCCGCCCGGTGGTCGAGGGTGAGCTTGCGCATGTCCACGTAGTACGTCGCCTTCTTGCCGCTCGAGAGCGTGAAGTCGCCGTGGAACACCGCCTCGTCCTGGATGAGGGCGATCAGGTACTGGCGATCGGCTTCGAGCGCGGGCGTGGAGGCGACGGTCATGGTGACGAGTCTACGGATGCCGCTCCGTCGACGTCCTCGGCCCCGCCTAGGCTTGATCGCATGCGCCTGGCCACCTGGAACGTGAACTCCATCCGCGCGCGGATCGACCGCATCGTCGACTTCGCGGTGCGCGAGCACATCGACGTGCTGGCGATGCAGGAGATCAAGTGCAAGACGGAGCAGTTCCCGTTCGACCGCTTCGAGGAGGCGGGCTACCACGTCGAGGCGTACGGCTTCTCGCAGTGGAACGGTGTCGCCATCGCGAGCCGAGAGCCGCTCACGAACGTGCGCACGGCGTTCCCCGGCATGCCGGGATTCGAGAAGGGGCACAACGGGCCCGACGCGCCGCAGGAGGCCCGCGCGATCGGCGCGACCGTCGGCGGCGTCGAAGTGTGGAGTCTGTACGTCCCGAACGGCCGCTCGCTCGGCGACCCGCACTACTTCTACAAGCTCGACTGGCTGTCGGCGCTCGAGCAGTACACGCGCGAGTCCCTGACGGCGAACCCCGATCTGGCGCTCGCGCTCGTCGGCGATTTCAACATCGCTCCGACGGATGCCGACAACGGCGACCCCGCCGTCGTGCAGGGCTTCGCGACCCACGTGTCGCCGCCCGAGCGCGCGGCGTTCGCTGCGCTCGAGACCGCCGGGCTGCAGGACGTGGTGCGCCCTCTGGTGCCGTCCGGCTTCACGTACTGGGACTACAAGCAGCTGCGCTTCCCCCGCAACGAGGGCATGCGCATCGACTTCATCCTCGGCTCGCACGCGATCGCGGATGCCGTCACCGGCGCGACGATCCACCGCAACGAGCGCAAGGGCGAAGCGCCCAGCGACCACGTGCCGGTCGTCGTAGACCTCGATCTCGAGGGCCCCGACGACGACGATCGCCCCATGATCTTCTGACGATCTCGAAAAACTTCTCCCGCTCGCGTCATGATCCGGCGCCGGCGGCGTCTTGCCCGGTGAACCCCCCGTTCTGCGCGCACCCCGGGAGCCTCCAACAGCGGTTTCCCAGCGCGCATCGTTAGCCTGGCGCCGATCTGCCGTCGCCGGCGGAAACCCGAAGCGCCCCCCGGCGAGGAGACATCGTGACCGCTCCCCACAGCGCCGCCATCGGCGAGCCGCTGCGCGAGCGTTCCGACGAAGACCTCGTCACCGCGACGCGCGCGGGCGACGATGCGGCCTATGCCGTGCTGTGGGAACGGCACGTCGCCAGCGGGCGGAGCGCGGCGCGCGCCGTGAGCCCGAACGTCGACCCGGACGACATCGTCTCGGAGGCGTTCACGTCGATCCTGTCGGCGATCCGCAGGGGCGGCGGCCCGACGGAGGGATTCCGTCCCTACCTGTTCGCCTCGATCCGCAACGTCGCCGCCTCGTGGGGGCGCCGCACGCACGAGCTGCCGATCGACGATCTCGACGATCGGGCCGCCGACTCGGCGGCCGAGTTCGCCGAGCTGGTGGCGGACCGGTCGGTCCTGGCGCAGGCGTTCCGCGAGCTGCCCGAGCGCTGGCGCGAGCTGCTCTGGTACATCGAGGTCGAAGGGATGAAGCCGCGCGAGGTCGCGCCCCTCCTCGGTATGAGTGCGAACGCCGTCTCGGCGCTCGCGTACCGCGCCCGGGAAGGGTTCAAGCAGGCGTGGCTCGAGGCGCACATCAGCGACCCGGCCCGGCCGGCCGAATGCCGCTGGGTGTGCGAGCTGCTCGTCGCGAGTGACAAGAAGCCCGTCGCACGGGCGGATCGTCGACGCCTCGACGCGCACCTCCAGGAATGTCAGGCCTGCCGCATCGTCGCGGCCGACCTCGAACACGTGTCGCAGAAGCTCCGTGCGGTGCTGCTGCCTCTTGTCCTCGGCGGGGCTGGGGCCCTTGCCTACACCTCCGATGCCGCCCCGGCCGCGGCATCGGTGGTCGCCGGATCGCCCTCCGGGGGTGGCGGGGCGTCCGGCTCCGGGGGACAGGCGCCGGGGGGCGCCTCCGGCAGTGGTGTCGGCGCCGGGGGCGCCGGCACCACCGCCCTCCCCGTCGCGGCGATCGGGATCGGGGTCGCCGTGCTCGCGGTGGCCGCCGCCGCAGCCGTCGCGATCGCGCTGGCGCCGTCCTGGAGTGCGCCGGCCGAGGAGCCCT